>NZ_JBSFPS010000025.1:0-55278 GCF_053588315.1 Streptosporangium sp. NPDC003464
AGGGCGATGCCCACCCGCCGTGCTCCGCGACGCCGGTCTCCCGTCGTCGGCAGGCGCAGCGACCACGGCCCGCCGGGCAGTGGTCGGAGATCAGGCGTCTGAAGGCCGCGACAGCGTGACGCGGGCGGGCCTGTCCTCGTCCGTCCGCGTGAGCTTGCTCCGGATGACGAGAGCCATCCCGGCCAGCGTGAGCCCCATGCCGACGATCTGCATCGGCGCGGGCGCACCGACGAGCTGCAACAGCGCCGAGCCGGCCCCCACCAGCGGCGGTACGGCGAGGCCGAGCAGGGCGGAGTAGGACGGCCCGCCGGTCAGCAGGATGCGGTGCTGCAGGAGGTAGGCGGGCACGTAGATCACGATCCCGAGCATGACGAGCATGCCCAGCGCTGACCAGCTGATCCGCTCGCCCGCCGCGACGTCCGCCGCCGCCCACGCGGCGAGCGGGATCGTCCCCACCGCGAAGATCGGCAGGATGCGAGGCGCCATCGCCCCCTGGTAGCCGCGGTTCGTCCTGCTGAAGTACAGGCCGTAGAAGGCCATGGAGAACATCGCCGCGAGCGCGACCAGCGACCCGAGCGCGACGTCGTCGCCCAGCGTCCCCGCCAGCCTGGGGATCGCGTAGATCGCGGCGCCGGCGACCGCGATCACCGTTCCGGCGACGGTGCGCGGCGCAGGCCACGTGCGTAGCAGGACGCTCTCGGCGATCAGGACCACGGCCGGGGTGAGGGAGAGGGCCAGCGCGGGCAGCGCCGGTCCGGCGAGGCTGATCGCGATGGTCGAGAGCACCGTGTACGCGGTTACGCCCGTCAGCGCGAGCAGCACGACCTGCCACCACCGGTACCCGGTGTCCCGCGTGTCTTTCGTGACCGGTGCGGCGCCGGCGGGTGACCACCAGGTGAGCGCCAGCAGGCCCAGGACGGTGAAACCGGTACGGCCGCCCGACACGATCGCGGTGCTCGCGTCGCGCAGGGAAGCCTCCACGATCAGCCAGGTCAAGGCCAGCAGGACGACCAGCCCGGCGGACTGCCAGATCAACCTCCCCCTGCCACCGTGCCCGCTCACCGCGCGACGGTCTCGTGGACGGCGCAGGCGCCTTCCGCCATCCGCGCGGCCGTGTACAGCTCCTGGTAGTGGTCGCGCGCGCGGCCGGCCGTCCCCGCGCCACGATCCTCCCCGCCGTCATGAATGAGGCCGAGCCGCCACGGGTCGAGCGGATGCCTGGTCTCTGGCAGGTCAGGGGCGTGCACGCTGCGGATGTCAGAACGTCGGCACAACTCGTCGAGGGTGACGCCCTCCACCTTCATACTTGCCGACTCCTTGGCGTTCACGCAGGGATCGTGGAGCAGTATCTGATGTCCGGCCGCGACCAGGCGGGCGATCACGCGGCGCCCTGTGCACGAGGCCCCGATGATACCGATGATCTCTCCGTCTCATCACAGGTCCGCCGGCAAGCCGATCCGGCCGAGCTGGTGGTCGAGGACCGCGACCGCCTCCGCGACGTCCAGTTCCCCGACCAGCACGCCGTCGGCCAGGCCGCGCGCGAGCCCGAGAAGCACGTGGGCCTCGGCGCCGGCATCGACGCCGGGTTCCGGAGCGGTGGCGGCCACGAGCGCGGTGATCTCGCGATGGACCGCGTCGCCTCCCGCGCGGTACAGCCCGCGTACATCAGGGTCGGCGACGGCCCTGGCCAGAAACGCATGCCCGGCGAGCAGGAGCACGGGAGCGCGCGCGCCCAGCTCGACGACGGCGAGCAGCGCGCGCCGCAGCGTGTCGGCCGGGCTGTCGGCGTCCCGCAGCGCCGCGCGAACATGGCGTTCGATCTCCTGCCTGAGCAGATGTGCGCTCGCGCGCAGCAGGTCGGCCTTCGCCGCGAAATAGTGCTGCACGAGCCCCTTGGAGACGCCGGCCTCCTGGGCGACCCCCCCGATGCTCACACCGGCCAGGCCGTCCCGAGCACACAGCCTGAGTGCGGCATGGGCGATCTCCGCCCGCCGCGCCGCGTGGTCCACCTGCTTCGGCACGGTCCGGCCCTCCCTCTTCGCAATACGAGTGTATCGTGATATTGGTGCGATACGATCGTATCGCGAAGGTGAACGGAGGATCCCGTACGTGAACGACATCGTGGAGCCCAACATCGGAGCCGCGTTCCGCCGGCGGCGGCTCGGCCACTTCCGCGACGCGTCCGCCTTCGCGCGCTACCGGAACGCCTACGACCGGGCCATGGCCGAGCTTCCCGAACCCGATCAGATCCAGGACGTGGCGACCCGCTTCGGGACCGTCCGGGTCTATCGCTTCGGCACCGGCGACGGCGTACCGCTTCTCCTGCTGCCAGGACGCACCGCGTCCACCCCGATGTGGGAGTCGAACCTGATCGGCCTCACCGCCCACCGGCCGGTTTACACGGTCGACCTGCTCGGCGAGCCCGGCCTCTCGGTACAGACCCGGGCGTTCGCGAGCGCGGCCGACCAGGCCGACTGGCTGGCGGAACTACTGGCCCGGCTCGGCCTTGACCGGGTGCACCTCGTCGGAGTGTCCATCGGCGGGTGGAGCGCTTTTCACCTCGCCCTGCGTGCCCCGGAGAAGATCGCCTCAGTGAGCCTGCTCGATCCCGCCAGCCTTTTCGGCCGGATCACCTGGAAGGTCGTCGTCGTCTCGCTGGGCTCGGTGGTGCCGTTCTTCCCCGAGTCGTGGCGCCGGAGGCTGCTGAGCTGGATCTCCGGCGGAGCCGACGCCTCCGACGACGAACCCGTCGCCAACCTGATATCGGCCGGGATGCGGGACTTCACCGCCTTCCTGCCGCCACCGACGTACCCCCCGGACGACCAGGTGGCCGGAGTCGGCGTGCCGGTGCTCGCCCTGATCGCCGGGCGCAGCATCATCCACGATCCGCGCAAGGCCACCCTGCGTGCCCGCCGTCTGCTCGCCCGTGGCGCCGTCGAGCTGTGGCCGGACGCCTCCCACGCCATCAACGGCGAGTTCCCCGAGCGTGTCAACGCCCGGGTCCTCACCTTTGTCGACGAGATCGACCGCGCCGGCGACACCGGCGACACGCCGTGATGACACGGGCCGGTGGAGCGCGCTCCCGAACGGCGCAGGCGTTCATCGCGGACGGGCGATCCGCAACGGCTTGAGCCGGGGAGACGACGCGTCCGAGAACTCGTCTGGGCGAGTGAAGCAGGGCCTCCTGACCTGCGGGAATCACGTCAACGGGGTGGCCGCACTCCGGGCGGCCCCCTTCGGGGACACAGGTCTGGGCGCGCACTCGGTGGACGGAGTCGAACTTCTCCTCGAACGGCATGCCGGCGCACCGCCGAGGTGGATGTCCGAGCCGACCCGGATGCCGGTGACATGTCCGCCGCGCGGTCGGGATCTCCTTGTGAGTCACCGCTCATTCCCAAGAGGCGTCTGCCATCGTCGGCGCCGGACACCACAGACGCACGAAAGGGAAGCGATGGGACCGAGATCGATGTGGGCGGCGTACGCGGCAGCCGGAGTCGTCGCCGGCCTCCTGATGAGCGGATCGGGGAAGGCGGCGGTCACAACCGAAGGACTCCTGAAGATCCGCGCCTGCGCTGCCCAGCACGGAGGCGCGGACCGTTCCTTCCGCCTGCGGACGGATGAGGGCTGCCCGGACGACGGCCGGGAGCCGAGCCTGGCGGCGGCCTCGCAAGGAAACTGCCCGAGCGGTAACTGCGATACAGGTGGAACCGGAAACAGCTTCACCCCTGACACCCCGGTGGTGACGGCCGACGGCGGGCACCGCCCAATCGGCGAGCTGCGCGCCGGCGACCTCGTCGCGACCGCCCCCTGCCCGACCGGTAGCTGCAGTCCGGGGAGCATGAACAGCTTCACCCCCGACACCCCGGTCGTCATGGCCGACGGCGTCGACCGGCCCATCGGCGACGTCCGGACCGGCGACCGGGTGACCGGCGGCGACAGCGCCCAGCCGGTACTCGCCGTGATCACGGGCACCGGTGTCAAGGACCTCGTCGAGATCACCGCCGACGGTGCCACGGTCACGGCCACCGCGCGTCACCTGTTCTGGGTGAGCGGACACGGCTGGATGCCCGCCGAGGCGCTGCGCCCCGGCCACCGGCTCGGCGACGGGCCGGTCGTCACGGCCGTCCGGCGTGCGACCCGCTACGCCACCGTCCACAACCTCCACGTCGCCGGACCGCACACCTACACGATCCGGATCGGCGACCACGACGTCCCGGTGCACAGCTGACCGCCCCGGCCCGCCGCGTTCCGCCCCTCACGGGCCGAAACGCGGCTCACGGACGCACCAGCTCCACCACCGGGACGGCCCGCGCCGTCCCCTCCGAACGGGACACCCCGCCAGGCGAGCACGATCAACCTGTCTGTGATCGGTAGGTGTACGGAAGTGCGAGGCCAGAAGCCGCAGTCACTCGGCAGTTGTCTGATGAGCTTGGTTGCCCGCAGGACGAAGGGGCACAGGTTCCCGCGACCTCCCTGCGGCTGTCCGCCGGCGCTTGGCGAGGTGGCCCAGGGCTGAGACAACAGCGATGGAGACGACGAGCAACGCGACGCTTCCGGCGATATCGAGCACGTAGTGGTTCCCCGTGACGAGCACGACCACCGCCATACCCAGCGGGAAGGCCCACGGCAGCAACGCCGATCGCAGGCGTGAGCCCCGCAGAGCGGACCACCCGGCATACCCGCACCACAACGACCATCCCACGTGCATGCTGGGCATCGCGGAGAACAGATTCCGGCCGCTGTTGACGTCTCGTGTGGCATGGCCGCTGCCCAGGATGTCGTACTCGGCGATGATGTCCGCGATGCCCGGTAGGGCGAACCGCGGGGGCGACATGGGCAGCGCCCAGAAGACGGGGAGGACGAGAAAGGCCATCACGACAAGGGTCCGGCGGACCTTGGCGTAGGACTCGGCATGCCGGACGAAGACCCACACCAGCACACCGATGATCACGATGTAGTACAGGCGGTAGTAGTACACCGCCGGCATGATCAGGGCCGGATGGTCGGTCAGCCACCGGTCCGCCCCCAACTCGATGTCCAGGTGGAGGGCGCGCTCGATGGATTGCACGGTATGTGCGTTGGCGGTGGCGGCCGCCGCGACGTCCTTCCCGGCGGCGGCATGCAGCCGCGAGAAGGTCAGGATCACGAGCAGCAGACCGGCCACTTCGACGAGCGGGGCGGGGCGCCCGTCCCCTCTTCCGACCAGTACGGCTGACCGGGCACGGGCGGCCAGGCGCGACAACCGGCCGGCATCCACCTCGGGCGGGCTCACGGAGATCACACTAATTCAGCCCGCTCCGGCGTGGGCCGGCCACGGGAACGACAAGTCGCGACAGGGGATGCAGCGAAGCTTCCGATGTAATGACAAAGATCAAAAAACGCCGGATACTCGCTGTATGGATCATGCAGCGGACGGGATGTCCGATCCCGAGGACCTCTCCCTCTGGGCCCTGCACTGCTACTGCCCGAACGCGAAACGCACGCCCCATGACGTGGTGGCCGACGGAAACAACGGGCGCGTTCTGTACGCGGCACGTCACGGTGCCCCGAGAGACCATCTGGACGTCTCCGACGCACAGCTCTCCCAGCTCCTGGAGTTCCGGCTCCTGGAACGCGACGGGGAATGGGTCCGGACCGCTTTCCCCGTGCTGGGCTCACCTGAGACGGCCCCGCTGCGGGCAGCTCTACGGTGGCCGGCGAGCTCCCTCGTGGACGCCGTCGAGAAGCCGGTGCACGACATCGCCGTGGAACTGCATCGGCGCGGGATCGGTCACAGTCTGTACGCCATGGTGTTCGGCTACGCGCTGGACCTGGTGCTGTGGCGACAGTTACGCGCCGAAGAGGCCGTTCCCGACACAGCGCTGACCACCGAGCGTCCATGGTGGAACGGTGCCTTCTGGGCCATCCACCCACCGCGCACGGGCAGCTCGGGCGCGAACTTCTACCGCTTCGCCGACGACCTCACCCTGGTGACCGTCTGGTCGGACGAGACGTTGAGCCGCCTCCACACCTTGGCCACCACCCCTGGGACGGCGGAGGCACTGCGAGATCACCGCGTGTCCTCGGTCACGGATTCGGATGGACACGGCTGGCGTCTACGGCTCGACGACGGCCGCTCCGCGATACCGCTCGTCGGCGTGGGCGATGTCCTCGACGACCTGGCCGCCGCAGTCGCGGCCCCGGTCTCGGCCTTCCTCATGAGTCGCGCCTCCGAAGAGGCGCGCAGCCACGTGCCCGCCGATGATCGGGCCGTGGCCACCGTGGTCATCTCCCACGAACTGATCTGGGAGATCACCGAACAGCTCATCGCACGCGGAGCCTGCATGCCCGCGCCCCACGGCGACGATCTGACCGGTCTCCTGTTCCTCTTGGAGGGCTGGAATCCATGAGCGGGAAGAGCTCGCCCCTGTGCCTCAGGGGCTCATAGTCACTCAGCCAGTCACCCGGCAACGCAGAAGGCCGCTCCCGATCTCTCGGAAGCGGCCTCTGACCTGGGTGGGGTGTTCCCGGGCCTACTCAGCGAGCTGTGTGCTCAGCGGGGCAAAGAAGATCGCTTCCCAGTTGGTCCGTGATCGTTCCCCAACTCCTCGGACTTCAGGCGAGGTCGAGAATCGGGATCAGTTGCTCCTCCTCATACGTCAGGTGCGCTTCGAGCTCATCGACGAGCCGTTCGATCTCGGCCCGTACCTTCAACGGATCCTCACCGGAGAGGGCCTGCTTCAGCTCTTCCAGGAGTACGGTGATGCGCTCGTGCTCCTTGGCCAGCCGCTCCAAGGTCGGAGCGAGCGAGGGATGCTGCTCGGCCAGGCCGGGGAACATCATGGTGTCCTCGCCCGTGTGGTGATGGTGCAGGCCCTGGCAGACGGTCAAGCAGTTGATCCGAAGTTGCACGCCCAGGCCTGGCCCACCTGAACCGGACAGCTCCTTGCGGATCAGCGCGAGTTCACGGCGGAAGCCGTCGTGCACCAGCTTGAGGTACGCACCGCCCGACGGTGCGCTGCCCCGAGGCGGGCCGATCACCCGAAGAGCGACGACCGGGATGGTGCGCGCCGTCTTGGCCTGGTAGTCGGCCCAGCCAGGATCGCCTTCCACCGCGCGGGCGAACGCCGCGTCACGCTCGGTGCCCTCCAGGACCTCCGCCTCGACATCGAAGATGAAGACGCCGGTCTCGACGGTGGCGCGCGGGTTGGCCTTCAGATTGTGGTACCAGGCCGGGTTGTTCGACGCTCCCCCGGCGGAGGCGATGACCAGCATGCGCTCGACGCCGTCAGGCAGGTAGGCGAGCGGGGTCGTGTGCGGCTTGCCCGAGCGGGCGCCCGTGGTGGTGAGCAGGAGCAGCCTCGCTCCCTCGAAAGAGCCACCGACCTGGCCGTTGTTGGCGCGGAACTCGTCGATGACCTGCTTGTTGAAATCCATTCTTCTCCATTGGTGGTTCCTGCCGTGCCGTACTGAATGGAGAAGAAGACGGCGGGCCGCGGGCCCGCCCGGCGATCAAGCGTCAGCCGGGCTGCTCTCTGGTGCGTGGCCCAAGGCCGACCCGGCAGTCACGGAGATCATGCTACTTCATCACGCGTCAGGGTTGCGCGCCAGGGATGTCAGGTCTCTGTCCAGGCTGTCGAACCGTTCATCCCAGCCCCGCATCTCGCCGGTCCGGACACCCAGCCGAGGTGAAGGCCTTGGGGGATGAGGGGATTCGAATGATCTCGGCCACGTCCTCGTGTCAGCGGGGTCGCCGACTTTTCGCTGACTCTCGTCAGCCTCTCACCAACCGGTGTGACCGTCGGAGGACTCCGCCCTCCCGCCTATCGAACACGACCACGCTTGCGCGAAACAGGTCGATGTACCGGACCCGGTCGGCGGCGCGCTGGGCGAACAGCCGAGGCGCGCTGGGCGAACAGCCGAAAGGACGGATGGCGCTGTTCGGTGAACGCGTACGGCCAGCTCCGAGTCGGTCCCCTCCACCCGGCGTTCAACCCAGTGATCGGTGGCCTCCATGACCTCCCGATCGTTGCGCGACTCCGTCCGCCGTCCCGACCGATACGTCCCGGGCGTCTTGTGGATACCGGAGACGTACTCGTGAGGTCGCCGGGGACGCCGGAGCCCCGCCGTGAGCAATCACGGCAGAGCGCTTTGCGCCGACTCGACCCGGCAGACACCGCAGAAAGCCCTCCCGGAGACTGCAGGCGCGCGGGGGGCGGCGCCGGTTCGGCGGGTCACGACGCGTCGTAGCGCAGGCGGGAGGCGGCCACGTGCTCGCGGTGCTGCTCGGCCCATGTGATGAGCCCAGAGACCTGGGCCGAGAGCGTCTGCCCGACGGGGGTGAGGGCGTAGTCCACCCGGGGCGGAGAGGTGGGGGTGACGGTCCGCTCGACCAGGCCGTCGCGCTCCAGGCTGCGCAGGGTCAGGGTGAGCATCCGCTGGGATATGCCCTCGATGGCGCGCTGCAGTTCGGAGTAGCGCTTGGGCCCGCTGCCGAGCAGGTTCATCACCAGGACGCTCCATTTGTCCCCGACGCGGTCGAGGATGTCGCGCAGCCGGCAGGTCGGGTGATCCTCGCCGATCGTTTCGCGCACATCGGTGTGCCTTGCGCGGGTCAAAGTGCCTTCTTCCGTCATGGCGGCATTGTGGACCAGACTCCATGAGCGCACAAGAAGTAACCAGCGCACAGAAAGTGCTGTTGCGATGAGCATCGACCTGACCGATCCCCCACTCCGATCCGGCCCTCGTCCACGGACCACGGGCCTGGAGATCCCGCACGACCAGCTCGACCAGTTCTCCCCGCCGCACATCAGGGCCGCCCTGGTGGCGGACGCGCAGGCGCTGGCGGGCGTGTTCACCGGCCCCAGCCAGGTGTCCGAGCCCGCCTCGCTGGCGCTGCGGCTGCACGAGCCCGCCGGGCCATGGGCGGCGTTCCTGCACCCCAGCCGCGACGAGTTCGGGCACATCCACCGCTCGGGCTTCCTCCATCTCACCGTGCCCGTGCCGCTCATCGAGCCGCTTGGGCGGGCGGGGTGGATCGAGCCGCATCCGATCAGCCGTCGTCCTGAGTGGCCGGACACGATCGTGATGCTGTACGCCCCCCGCGACGAGGCCGAACTGGCCGTCGCCCGCGCCGTCCTGCGCGCCTCCTGGCGGCAGGCCACCGCATCTTCTACGGAAACGGAGTGATCCTTATGCGTGCCATGGCTTTCACCGACTTCGGCGCCGACCTGGCGGCCACCGACCTGCCCGTGCCTGAGCCCGGTCCCGGCGAGGTGCTGGTCCAGGTGCTGGTCTCCTCGGTCAACGGCTTTGACCTGGGCGTGCTTGGCGGCTACCTCAAGGGCGTGTACGACTACGACTTCCCCGTCGTGCTCGGCAAGGACTTCGCCGGCACCGTGGCGGCCGTCGGCGCCGGCGTGACCGGCCTGACGCCGGGTGAGGACGTGTTCGGCGTGGTCGTGCGCCCGACCCTGGGGCAAGGCGGCTTCGCCGAGTACGTGGTGGTGAGCGGGCAGTACGGCCTGGCCAAGATCCCCGACGGGCTCGACCGCACCCGCGCGGGTGTGCTGGGACTGGCCGGTAGCGCCGCGCTCAACGCCATCGACGCCGTCGCCCCGGCACCGGGGGAAACCGTCCTGATCTCAGGTGCGACCGGCGGCGTGGGCGCGTTCGCCGTCCAAATGGCCGCCGCGCGCGGCGCCAGCGTGATCGCCACCGCCAGGCCCGGGGCCGAAGCCGCCTTCGTCACCGGCCTGGGCGCCACCTGGGCCGTCGACCACACCGACCTGCAGGCGCAGGTACGCGCGATCGCGCCCGACGGGGTGGATGCCGCGCTGCACCTGGCGGGCGACGGCCCCACCGTCGCCGCCCTGCTGGCCGACGGCGGGCGGCTGGCCTCCACCCTGCATTACCTGCCCGACGAGCCCGGCCGCGACATCAAGGCCACGGCGGTGATGGCCGACCCCAACCCGGTCACCCTCGCCCGGCTCGCCGCCGACGCTGCCGAAGGACGCCTGCGGGTGCCGGTGGCCCGTTCCTACCCGCTGGCCGAGGTGCCGCGCGCGATCGCCGACTTCACCGCCGGAACCGTCGGCAAGCTCGCCGTCACGATCTGAAGGAGGCGCCGTGACCACCAACGCCGAATCGGGGTCTCGGTGCTTCTCCCGCTTGAAGGACGGGCGGAGTGACTCGGCGTCCCGGACGGCGTGCACGCCAGGATCGGGTCTCCCTGATCTCGTCGTCGATCTTCACGTACAGTCCGGTGATGCTTCACGTACAGTCCGGTGACGAAGGTGTCCGGGTGCTCGTTCGGCATGGGTGTCCCGGTTGCGGCGTGCACTGCCGAGCTGGGTGTCAGGCATCGCGGTATCGCGATGCCTGACACCTGACGGATGATCCGCCCAGTTGTCACGCGGTCATCGGGCGGCGACGGTCTCTGTGGTCTCCGTCTCGTCCGCGGTGGCGGAAGCCGAGTCCTTCGGGCCGCGAAAATCGATGTGGACGAGCAGCACGACCATGACGGCGACGCCTGCCCACATGGCCTGCTGCCAGCCGTCGACGAAGGACAGCTGGGCGGCGTGGACCAGGTCCTGTGCGTGCGGGCCCGCGCCCCCCGCAGCCTCGACTGCGTTGGCGATGCCTTCCCGAGCGGTGTCCGCGGTCCCCTTCGGGATGCCGTGCAGCCTGCCGTCGATGGCGCTGCGGTAGCCGGCGGACAGAAGCGCGCCGAGCAGGGCGACACCGAGAGCGGTGCCGAACTCGCGGGTGACGTCGTTGAGGGCGGAGGCAACGCCCTGCTTCTCCCGCGGCAGGGAGCTGGTGACGGCCTCGGTGGAGGGCGTCATCGACAGACCCATACCGACGCCCATGGCGAGCATGCCGGCCAGGACGGAGAGGTATCCGCCGTCGACGGAGACGAACAGAGCCATCAATACCAGGCCGAGGGTGGCCAGGGCGACGCCCACGGTCATGGTGGAGCGGGCGCCGATGCGTGCGGCCATCTTGGGGGCCAGGCCGGACGTCATCATCATGACGGCCATCGGCATCACCGCCACGGTGGACAGCAGCCCGGACCAGCCCAGAAGGGCCTGGAAGAACGGGAAGAGAACCACGGCGATACCCGCCTGGACCCCGAAGACCACCAGCAGCGTGATCGAGCCGCCGGCCAGGCCGCGCTCACGGAACAGGCGCACGTCCAGCAGCGAGGCGTCGCGGCGGTGCAGCTCCCAGGCCACGAATCCGACAGCGGCAATGACACCGACGATCAGGCTGATCAGAGTCACCGGGGCGGCCCAGCCGCGCTCGGGGCCTTCCTGCAGAACAAAGATCAGACCGATCACAGCGACGGCGGACAGCGATGCGCCCGTGGTGTCGAAGGGATGAGCGGAGTGCTCGCGGGAGTTGGGCACCGACTTCAGCGTCATCGCCAGAGCTACGACGGCCAGGACCACGGGCAGGACGAACAGCCAGCGCCAGTCGGCGACATCGACCAGCAGCGCGGACAGGAACATGCCCAGGATGCCGCCGCCCCCGGCGACACCGGTCCACACACCGATCGCCTTGCCCCGCTGCTCCTCAGGGAACGTACTCGTGATGACGGCCAGCGTGATCGGCATGATCATCGCAGCGCTCACACCGGCGGCCACGCGCGCGGCGATCATCACCCCGGCCGACGGAGCCAGCCCCGCGACGATGCCGGCGGCACCGAAGATGGTCAGTCCGGTGATCAGCATGGGCTTACGGCCCAGCCGGTCACCGATGGCGCCGAGCGGCAGCAGCAGCGCGGCCAGGGCCAGGGTGTAGATATTGATGATCCACAGAACGGTGTTCTGCGAAGCGCCGAACTCCACAGCCATGTGGGTCCGGGCGACGTTCAGCCCGGGCACCGACGCGATGACGGCCATCAGCGCGACGGAGACGGCGATCAGGATCGTGCGCAGCTGACGCGCATCCGGTGCACCCCCGCCGCTCGCTGGTGCCGTCGCTTGGGGAGGCTGGTCCGTACTCATGTCTTCCTCCGATAAAGGGCATGCGGGATCAGCGCCGGAGCAGGGCCGGTCGCCGAATTGATGAGGTGAAGGCCCGTACTCGCTCACCGCGCGGACCGTTGGGTGCGGCCGCGCGGCTCAGCGGCGGAGGGGTTCAGGCGGTGGTGTTCTCGCTCTGTGCCGCAGCGCGGGCCGCGTCGGTGTCCGCGGCGGCCAGGAGGGCGTTGATGTGGGAGCCGGCCAGGGCGCCGCCCTCGTCGTTGACGACTTCCTGCACGGGGGTCTCGATGACGCGGATGTGGCGGGCGGCGGAGCGGGCGCGGGTGTCCGCGTCCGGCTCGGTGCCGCGGGTGAAGTAGATGAGGTCGTCGGTCAGCCGGCGGAACACCCAGGCGTGGTGGACCGAGGCGGGCCCGGTGGCGAGGATGCCGATCGGCTCATCGCGTACCTCCCAGCCGTGGCAGTAGGGGCAGTGCACCACGCTGTGACCCCGGTGCCCGGCCAGGCCGGGCACCTCGGGCAGCACGTCGCGCAGGCCGGTGGCCACCAGCACCCGGCGCGCCGTCACCGTGCGGCCGGCGGGCCGGCACCAGGGCCCCGTTCAGGCCCGCGGCGCCGCCGCCGATCACCACCACATCCACGGTCCCGGTCCCAGCGGGCAGTTCGTCGCTCTCGTAGTGGGAAGTCTGCGCAGACATGTCGCGCCCTCTCGTCGTGCGTGGCCCCCCGTTCCGGACCACCTGTGGTCGACGTTAAGCCCGCATTGCAGCAGAGGCATACCATGTTGCCCATGACGCAAGAAGATGGGCAGCTGGACAGCCTCGTACGCAAACGGATCCGCGCCCTGCGGGTCGCCCAGGGCTGGTCCCTGGAAGAACTGGCCACCCGCGCCAACCTCAGCCAGTCCTCGCTCAGCCGCATCGAGAACGGCCGGCGCCGCCTCGCCCTGGACCAGCTCGTCACCCTCGCCCGCGCTCTGGACACCACCCTGGACCAGCTGGTGGAGAACGCCGCCGACGATGTCGTCATCAGCCCGATGATCGACAGCACCCACGGTCTGATGCGCTGGCCCATAAAGGGTGACCCCGGCATGAGCGTGATGCGTCAGCGGATGACCGGACCGCCGCCCGACAACCCTGCCCGCATGCGCGCCCATCCCGGCCGCGAATGGCTTGTGGTCCTGTCCGGCACCGCCGTCCTCATGCTCGGCCATCGCCGGTTCCGCATCGAGACCAACCAGGCCGCCGAGTTCCCCACCATGATGCCGCACGCGATCGGCGCCGAGGGTGGGCCGTGCGAGATCATGGGCATCTTCGACCGCGACGCCCGCCGCGGCCACCAACGCGACGTCGCCGAGGCCGGCGACTGCGGCGACGCCCAGACCCCCTGTGAGTGACGGCGCCAGAGGCCCGGCGCACGCGAAATCTTGCGTGATGGGCAGCAGGCGAAGCGACCTTCTTGCGTAAACCGCAAGTGGCTGCGCTGTAGGCGCATGAGCGTCCTACGGTGTTGCCATGACCCAAGCGCACCAGCACACCCCTCACGGCGAAGGCGGCCACCGCCATGGTCCCAGCGAAGGCGGCCACCACCAGGCGCACGATGACGGCGGCAAGGCGGAGATCCTTGACCTGGATGCCGAGGTGCTCGCCGGGCACATCGCATTCATCACCGCCTGGCTGCCGCTGAAGACCGAGCCGCGCCAGATCGTGGATCTGGGCTGCGGCACGGGGGCGGGCACCTTCGCGCTCCTCGAGCGTTTCCCTGAGGCGTACGTCACCGCCGTCGACACCTCGGCCGGACACCTGCAGCGCCTGCGCGAGAAGGCGTGCGCCCGTGGAGTGGAGGAGCGCGTGCGCACCGTGCAGGCCGACCTCGACGCTGCCGACTGGCCCGATCTCGGGACGCCGGACCTGGTGTGGGCCTCGGCCTCGATGCACCACATGGCCCACCCCGACCGCGCCCTGACCAGGGTCCACGACCTGCTCGCCCCGGGCGGCCTGTTCGCCGTCGTCGAGCTGGACGGCTTCCCCCGCTTCCTGCCCGCCGACGCCCCCGAGAATCGGCCCGGTCTCGAAGAACGCTGCCACAGGGCGACCGACAGCTTCCACGCCGAGCACGTCCCGCACCGCGGCGCCGACTGGGGACCGATGCTGTCCGCCGCCGGTTTCACCGTCGAAGACGAGCGCACCATCACCGTGAACATCGAAGGCGACCGCAGCGGAGCCGTCGGCCGCTACGCCCACGGGAGCCTGCAGCGCATCCGCGGCGCCGCCGCACCAGCGCTCAGCCCCGAAGACCTCGCCGCACTCGACGAGCTGCTCGACGCCAACAGCCCGCACAGCATCCTGCGCCGCGACGACCTCGCCGTACGCACCGAGCGCACCGTCTGGGCAGCCCGCCGCGCCTGAATCCTGGCCGTCCTCCAGGAATTCCCCGGCCACCGGCTAGTGATCTTCACCGACGGGACCAACGGGGAACAGACCCCCGAGATCGGCCGCCGGCTCGTACTGCCCCTCCTGGAGCCCGGCAGCACGCTGACCGTCGACTTCAACCAGGCCGCGCTCTCCTGTCACCACCTGAACCCGGAGGTGTTCGTCTGCCCCCTTGCGCCGCCCGGCGACCACCTGCCGGTGCGCATCGAGGAATACGCGAACTTCATTCCCGCCGGCCAAGACAGCTAAGACGCGAAAGCGTCCGTCCACCGTCGTCACCTCGCCACGGAAGCCGATGCGCCGTGCGGCCCCATCCAGTCGGAGCGGCTCGCGGCTCCGCCAGGCACCTGGTCAAGGAGTCCGTTCTGCCTCGGCTGCAACAGCAGCCCAACTGTCGCACGCTCACGCGCTCTTCGAGCGTGACGTGTATGACCTGGCACGTCAGTATCCGGAACTACTCGTCTAGTCCCTGCTGCGTCGCGGCCCCTCGGCCGACGTGGCCTTCACCGATCCCGATCACCTGCTCCGGGTCCTTCGCCGGGGACTCCCGAAAATCCAATGCCGCAGTCATCTCCTGGATGGATGCTTCGCGGGCACTCCGCCGACCCGCGCCAGTCCTGGGTCACCGTCCGGGCCGAGGACCTGTACGTGACCGGACTCACCGGTAGACCGTCGGCTTCTTCTGCTCGCCGGGAAACACCATGATCAACAGTTGCACCGCGCCGTCCGGAGCGTCGGGATTCTGGTGGACGAGCTTGCGTCCGCGCAGGTGGACGCGGACGCGGTAGGACCCCGGGCCGGCGGGTGTGAGCGCAGGCAGGCGGTTGCCCCAACCATCGACGAGGGCCAGCGAACCCTTCGGGCTGTCGTAGCCGACCTCGACCACCTCCTCCCACCCCCTGATCTCCAGGGGCGGCCGTCGGGTGTAGGACTCGACGGTCACACAGGCGTGCCCGATCTCGTCGGCCGCCCAGATCGTCAGTGCGCCTCGCTCGCTGCCGACCAGGTCTTCGACCGTCTCGGGGACGGTGCCCTCATACCCGTCCTCCCATGCGTTGATGGTCCAGAACTCGGTCCACATGGTGGCGCGGCGCTGGCGTACCGGCTTGATCTTCGGGCGGTGTGTGCGGTGCGCGGCACAGGCTTTCTCCTTCTCCGCGACGTACGCCGCCTCTTCTTCTTGCTTCCGCTTGCCCTCTTGTTCCTGCCATCGGGCCACCGCCGGACACAGCGGTGCCAGCGCGCGGCCCAGGGAGGCGTGCGGTGCCTGCTGTACGGCTCGCGCTTCGAGATTGCCGCCCTGCCGGGTGGCCAGGCCGCACAGGTGGTGTCCATGGGCCAGGACCACTCGGTCGGGTGCCTGCTCCCATCCCTCGATGCCTCCCTCGGCGTAGAAGGAGTTGTAGCCGCGTACCTGACACAGGAAGCCCTTCTCTCCCGTGCTCAGCCCCCTGACCGTGCCGTCGCCGAATCCCGCACAGTCGAGTTCCCCCTCGCTGCTCACCGTGCCGGCGGGGGCCGCCTCCGCCAGGGTCAGGACTGTCACGCTCAGTGCCAGGATCGCGAGTGCCGTGCGGGCGGGGCGACCTCGTCGTATGAACGCACGCCGGGGGGCGCGGGCCGCGGCCAGGACCAGAATCGGGGGTGCCAGACGGTAGAGGTTGGTTCCCACAGCCCCGTTCAGCAGGTCCGGTGGACCCCATGCGTCCAGGCAGTGGGCGTCGAGTGCGGCGTCGAGCGTGACCAGCAGGAGTCCGCAGAGGGGGGACAGGAGCAGTGCCGCGGCGGCGCAGCGGGCGATGATCCGGCCGAGCCGGGCGCGGCCGGATCGGAGGCTCAGGCACCAGCCCGTGAAGGCCAGGGCGATCATCGGTGCGCCGCCGTACTCGAGAAGAGGGAAGTCCTCGAGCGTACGTTGCGGGGATCGGAGCAGGTCGTTGATCTGGTTGCCCAGGCACTGTCCCGAGGACATCCACACGTAGCTCTGGCTGCCGTCGTTCCCGGACAGGAGTGTTTCGATCCAGAACAGGAGGGTGGGAAACAGTGCGGTCAGCAGCGCCGCGGCCCAGAGGATCGATGATCGTTGAGGCACGACAGCGAACACTAGGGCACCTGACGGTCGGCCTGGGCCGAGTCTCGGAGCGGTCCTCGCCCAGCAGGCAGACAGCAGCCGGTCTCGATGGTGACGCAGGCTGCGAGTGTCCGTTTCCGAAAACGATCGATGTCCGGGTCTGCCGCACCCGCTCTCACCTGCAAGATCAGGCTGGAGAAGGCTCAGCGCCTCTTGATCAGGCCCCGGTCGACGGCGTTGTCGCCGAACAGCGCGTCGACGTGCTGCTCCACACGGACGCGTACGACGCCCGCTACCACTGCGTCGGGGGCGAGGAAGCCTGCGCGGTATTACGCCAGTCTCAAACTGCCAAAAATCCCTGCATTAAAATCCCATGGAGATTCATCGGGACTCACGGGGCCGCGCTTTCGGGAGCCGTCTGACCGGGGTTGTTCCGGCTCGGTGAGCCTTGCGGGCCGCTTCCCGACACTCGCCCGCAACTGGCCGAAAATATGTAAATTCTTGGATTCGCCGAAATCTTCAGGACGCCTCTCGACATAGCTCCAGATTGTTGGCCATTTGTCCGTTTCTTCGGTTCTCGTCTGGCCGACCTATGTTCGGCGCCGGAACTCCGTTCTCGTAATGACAAATTTAATGACTTAGCTATACGATCGCCGTTCGTGGTTGGAGTTGATCTCTCAAGAACCCGATTGGCCAACGACCTGTTCTTTGCCATGCATGACAACGCGACCGGCCGGATGAGGCTTCATGCCCGCCTGACCGGTCTGGGGCTGGCCGCCGCCATCCTGGGAGAACTGATGCTCGCCGGGCGGACAACCGTGGGATTGGCGGCGGGGCAGATACGGCTCGTCGTTCTCGACGCGGCGCCGCCCGGAGACGCGCTCACCAGGACCGCTCTGGACCACATCATCGCCGAACCCTCGCATCGCCTCCATACCTGGTTGCAGTTCCTCGCCCGTACGGCACTCGCCGACGTGGCGGCCCGGATGACCGCCGACGGGCTGCTGCGCCCGCCCGGCAGACGCCTGTCGCGGAGGCAGGCACCGGTCGACGTGAACATCGCGGCGTGGCCCGGTGGACGCGTCAACCTGGCGATCCAGCGCCGTGAGCCACTCAACGTCCAGGACAGCGTCCTGCTGGGGCTGCTCGTCGCGACCGGCGGCAGCCAGCTCGTCCTGTGGGAGCAGAACCCGGGATACCTCTCCGATTCGATCACCGCCCTCCCGGCGCCGCTCCAGGAACTGATCGCCCAGACCGAGGCTGCCGTAGGTGACTCCGTCATCAGCCGCCGGTGAACCCACCCCCCTCATTCCAAGGATCCCAATGTCCGTGACAGAACGAAGGGCCAGCGCCGTTTCCGCCGCGCTCGCCCAGGACCGCCTCGGTGTGCCGTCGGTGGTGTTCTTCGTCATCTCGGCGGCGGCGCCGCTGACTGTCATCGGTGGCTCGGTGACCGCCGCCTACGCCGCGACCGGCGTGACCGGCGTGCCGCTCGCCTTCATCCTGCTCGGAGCCATCCTGGGCCTGTTCGCCGTCGGCTACGTGACGATGGCCCGTTACGTCGTCAACGCCGGGGCGTTCTACGCGTACACCGCGAAAGGACTCGGCAGGCCGGTGGGGGTGGCGACCGCGTGGGTCGCGTTGCTGGCCTACAACGCGCTCCAGGTGGGTCTCTACGGCATGATCGGTGCGGCCGCCCAGCCGCTGGTCGCCGACTGGTTCGGAAGCTCTCCGCCCTGGTGGGTCATCGGGCTGGGCGCCTGGGTGCTGACCGGGGTGCTCGGCCTCATGCGGGTCGACGTGAACGGGAAGGTCCTGTCGGTCCTGCTGCTGACGGAGATAGCCGTCGTCGTCGTGTTCGACCTCGCGGACCTGATCAACCCGGCGGCCTCGGGCTACAGCCTCGACGTCTTCGACCCGTCGAACCTCTTCGTCCCCGGGATCGGCGCGGTGGTCGCGATCTGCATCGCGTCCTTCGCGGGCTTCGAGTCGTCGGTGGTGTTCTCCGAGGAGAGCAAGGACCCGAGGCGCACGGTGCCGATCGCGACCTACGTCGCACTCGCCGTCATCTCCGGGCTCTACGCCGTGTCGTCCTGGGCGATGACCGTGCCGATCGGCTCGGACAAGATCATCGAGACCTCGCGCGAGCAGAGTTCGGCCCTCCTGTTCAACCTGGCCGGGCAGCACCTGGGGGCGACCATCGCCACCATCGGCTCCCTCCTCTTCGTGACGAGCCTCTTCGCCGCGCTGATCGCCTTCCACAACACGATCTCCCGCTACATCTTCGCCCTCGGCAGGGAGAGGGTGCTGCCCGAGACCTTCGGTCGTACTTCCCCCCGGACCGGTGCCCCGATCAACGGCTCGCTGGCGCAGAGTGTCATCGGGCTGGTCACGATCGTCATATACGCGGTCTTCGGCCTGGATCCGGTCATCCAACTGTTCTTCACCGTCGGATCGTTCGGTGGCCTGGGACTGCTCATGATGCTGGCGGCCACCTCGATCTCCGTGCTGGTCTTCTTCACCAAGAACCCCAACGAGGAGAACGCCTGGCGGACCAGGATCGCCCCGGGTATCTCCTCGGTCCTGCTGGTCGTGGTCATCATGCTCGTCATGGCCAACTTCGACACCGTGCTCGGCGTGGCCCCCGACTCCCCGCTGCGCTGGATCATGCCCGCCGTCTACTTCGTCGCCGTGGGGCTCGGCGTCATGTGGGGACTCGCCCTGCGGGCCAACCGGCCGAAGGTGTACGCGAACATCGGGCGGGGCGCCCGGGCTGCCGTGGGAGGGACCGAATGACAGAGATCATTCGCGTTCAGAACGTTCCCGGAGCCGCCGAGGCCATCGGCGCGATCATCGCCACCTCCTTCCACGAGCAGGAGATCTCGGCCTGGATGATCCCGCCGGACGACGACCGCCGCCGGGTGATGCCCCCCTTCTTCTCCATGACCACCGAGAGCGCCCTCATCCACGGCGTGGTCCACGCGACGGCCGACATGTCCGCCGTGGCCGTGTGGTTCCACAAGGGCGCCGAGCCGCTTCCCGAGATCCCCGACCGGGACGCCCGGGTGGAGGCGTTCGCCGGTCCCCACGCGGAGCGCATCGGGCAGATGGGCGAGGAGATGGACAAGCGCCATCCCCACGACCCGCACCACTACCTGGCGTTCCTCGCTGTGCTCCCCGGGCACCAGGGACGGAAGACGGGGACCCGGCTGCTCCAGGAGTACCACCGCGGGCTCGACGAGGCGGGCATACCCGCGTATCTGGAGGCCAGCAGCACCCGCAGCCGCAGGCTCTACCTGCGCCACGGCTATCAGGACCTCGGCGACCCGATATTCATGCCCGACGGCCCGCCGATGTACCCGATGTGGCGCCCGTCCAACCCCTGACCCGAGTGCCGCTCCCGCCCCCGGCCCGTCGTGGGCCGGGGGCGGGGGCGGTTCCGGCCCCGTTGTTCTCGCGGGCCGGCCTTCCGCTTCGACAAGGCTCCCGAAAGTCACCTCGCCGGCCTCCACCTACGTGGTGCCATCATGTGGATCCGGAGCCTTCGGCCCATCTGAAGATCCGAGTCCGTACAGGCTTTAAAAACGGTAGTGCTGGATGGCGGTGCCCTTGCGCGAGATGGAGGTGCTCCAGGCGGTCAGGAAGCCGGCCAGGCGGGTGATCCACGGATAGTCGGCGACCTCGGGCTCGCGGCTCAGGAAGATCTCGCGTACCAACTTCATGCGGGGCTCCATGCGCTCGATGTCCTGCGGGGTGTCGAAGCCGGGAGACCTCAGGTAGGGGGCGACGGACCGGGTGCCGGCGTACTTTCTGGCCGCCCACACGTGGAAGCGCGTGTAGCCGTTGAAGCAGATTTCCCCCGTGGGGAAGTGGCGGATGAGGCGGTCGAGGAGGGTGGCCAGCTCCTCCTTGGACAGGAACCCGATCAGGCCGTCGGCGACGATCACGGCGGGGCGGTCGGCGGGGATCTCGTCGATCCAGTCGGGGTCGTTGAGGTCCGAGCCGATGGTGTGGGCGTGGGGGCGCTCGGGGAGCAGCAGTTGCCTGGCCTTGGCCACACCGGGCAGGTCGACGTCGTACCACTCGACGGTGGCGGGCGGGTCGACGCGGTAGACGCGGGTGTCGAGGCCGGCGCCCAGGTCGAGCCCGACCGCGTCGGGATTTTTGACGACGAACTGCCGCACGATGTTGTCCATGACCAGCGAGCGGTGCGCGATGCCCACGATGGGGCTGGCGGAGAGCTTGAACTGCCCGGCGTCGTAGTCGAGCTTCCTGACGACGTCGTAGGTCGTTCTGTCGCGCAGGATCGGGTGCTTGGCCTGGTAGTCGAGCGCCTTGCCCGCCAGGGTGAGCCAGAGCGTGCTCTCCAGTGGCGTGAGGTCGGGGAGGGTGATGGCCATCGTGTCACTCCGTTTCCTGTGGTGATCCGTCCAGTGCGGCCCTGGCCGCCTTCAGCGCGGCGTCGTCGGTGAACAGCCCGTGGGTGTAGAGCTCCAGCGTGGGCAGTGCGAGGCGGCGCAGCGCGTCGGGGCCGAACCGCTCGTAGCCCAGCGCCCGCGCCAGGGCCGGCGGCATGGTCAGCGTGGCCACGCTGTTGAGCACGCTCAGCACCGCCAGCGCCCGCACGTCCGAGGACGGCCGCATGGAGCCGTCGGCGATCCCGGCCCGCAGGATCTCCTCGGACTCGTCCACCAGCGTGTTGACGAACGTGGCCGCGGTGGGGGTGTCCTCCTCGATCGCGCGCAGCATGTACTGCACCTGGAGGCGGTATTCCTCCGGGTTGGACAGATATTCGCGGAAGAGGTCCTGCATGCCGCTCGGGCGGGCGCTGTCGGCCCGCTGGACCAAGATGCGCAGGACGTGGTCGTCGCAGACGCTCCGGAGTCGGTCCTTGCTGCCGAAGTGGTGGATGACCAGGCCGGCGCTCACTCCCGCGGTCGCCGCGATGGCACGCAGGTTGGTCTTCTGGAAGCCGTCCCGGGCGAAGTGCGCGATGGCCGCGTTGCGGATCTTGGCCTGGGCGGTCAGGTCCGACGATGCTGAACACATGTTTAGGATGCTATACATGCGTTCAGTGCCTGGCAAGGGAGAGCCCCGCACCGGAGGGGGCGGCGCGCCATCCAACGTTCAGTGATCCACGGAACAGGACCCGGTGCGGTGTGTGACCGGTGGGATCGACGGCCGGGCGGGCCGGTAGGCGATCTCCCCGTAGTCGAGCGGAACGGCCGACACCTGGATCAGCACCTGCGAGGGCGAGGGAACCGGGTCGGGGATGACGCCGGAGGACAGGTCAGGGCTGAGGATCAGTGCTCTCATGCGTCCCACTGTGCCGACCGCCACACACGATCGGCTGATGGTCGGCCTACGGCCCCGAAGCGATCATCCGAAGGACGCGGTCCACATCGCCGCGTTCGGACGGCGGCAGGGGCGCGCCGACCGACTCCCTGAGCGCCGCCGCCTCCGCCAGCAGTCGGGCCGCCTCCTCGAAGGAGCCCTCCAGCGCCGCCACCTCCGCCAGCCCCTCCTGCGCCAACGCCACCGAGCGCGGGTCGCCGACCTCGCGGGCGGCGGCCAGCCCCTCCAGATGCAGCGCACGGGCGGCGGCCGCCTCCCCCCGCCCCGAGGCGATGAACCCCAGCTCGGCCAGGATCAACGTCACCCCGTAGAACGGCACACCGAACTCCGTCCTCAACCGCCGGTTCCAGGCCAGCGACTCCAGCAGCAGTTCCTCCGCCCGGTCGAGGTCACCCGACCGACGGGCCACCAGCCCGAGCCCCACCCTGGCGAACTCCTCGGCGAACCTGTTCGCCTGCTCGCCGGCCAGCCGCATCCCCCGCTCGTGGAACTCCGCCGAACGCTCCAGCTCGCCGGTCAGCAGGGCGATCCGCCCCAGGCTGGACAGCCGGTAGGACACATCCGTCCACAGCCGCAGGTCCTCGGCGATCCGCAGCCCCTCGCGGTGCAGCCGACCGGCGCGCGCGTAGTCGCCGGTGACCTCGGCCAGGTAGCCGAGGATGTCGGAGGCCTGGAGCCGCCCCCACCGGTCCCCGAGCTCACCGAAGATCGCCATGCTCTCGGCGCCGCTGCGCGCGGCCAGGTCGAAGTCGCCTTGGAACATCGCCTGCTTGGCGCGGCCGGCCAGGGCCGCCGCCTCACCCCAGCGATCGTCCAGCGCCCCGAACTGTGCCAGCGCCTCCTCCAGCAGCCCGGCCGCCGTGCTCACGTCCCCGAAGTTCATGCAGGCGTGGGCGAGGAACCAGCGTGACCTCGCGTCGGGGAACTCCGTCCCCCCGGTACGGCCGGCGCCGGCCAGCAGCGCGAACCCGGAGCCCCAGGCCGTCCCCTTGGTGTGCCGATACCCCTCCTGATATCTGCCCCGCAGATACCAGTACCAGGTCAGCGCCTCGACCAGTCGAGGTGACTCCGCCGAGTCCAGCACCGCCCTGAGGTTGAGCGCCTCCTCGTCCAGCCGCGACAGCCACCGCCGCTGGGCGCTGCCGTACAGGTGAGGCGCGGCCGGTCGTCGAGCCGTTCGGCCACCCCCCGTACGCCCAGCGCCCGCACCCGCGCCGCCGCCAGTTCCAACGCCAGCGGCAGCCCGTCCAGCCGCCGGCAGATCGCCTCGGCCCACGGGGTGCTCTCCGCGTCCAGCGACGTGCCCGAGCGGTCGGCGAACATCGCGACCGCGCTCACCTGGTCCAGCGGCGGCACCACGAAGAGCGTCTCCCCGGGCAGGGCCAGCGACTCCTGGCCGGTGGCGAGCACGCGCACCGCCGGAGCCGTCCTCAGCAGCAGCTCCACCAGCGCGGCCGCCTCCTCGACCAGGTGCTCGCAGTTGTCGAGGATCAGCAGCAGCCGCCGCCCGCGCAGCGCGTCGGCCAGCCGATCCGCCAGGCCGGACACGGGCACCTGAGGAGGCGAGGAGGTCTCGTCCCGGACGCCCAGCGCGGCGGCCACCAGTTCGGCCACCTGCCCGGTGGCCCCGGCCAGCTCCACCAGCCACACGCCGTCGGGGAAGGCGAGCGAGGACGCGGCGGCCAGCGCCAGCCGGGTCTTGCCCACCCCGCCCGGACCGGTCAACGTGACCAGCCGGGAGGAAGCCATCAGGGCATGGACCTCCGCCACCGCCCCGTCCCTGCCCAGGAGCGAGGTGACCTGCACGGGAAGGTTCGTCGAGGAGGACACGGGCGCTGGCGTCAGCGCCGGGTCCTGCACCAGGATCGCCTGGTGGAGCGCGGCCAGCTCGGGACCGGGATCGAGACCCAGCTCGTCGGCCAGCAGGGCACGGAGCTCGGCGTATCCGGCCAGGGCAGCGCCCTGCCGCCCGGCGCGGTACAGCGCGCGCAGATGAGCCGCTCGCAGCCGCTCCCGGAGGGGGTGGGCCGCCACCAGCTCTCCCAGCTCGTCGGCCAGGCGGCTGTGCTCGCCGAGCGCCAGCCGCACCTCCGCCTGCTCCTCGAGCGCCGTCAGGCGCTGTTCGTCGAGGCGGGAGGCCGCGGCGTGCGCGAAGGAGTCGCGGAAGTCGGCGTAGGCGGGACCGCGCCACAGCGCCAGCGCGTCGGACAGCAGGTCGGCTTTCGCCCGCAGGTCATCGCTCGCCAGCGCCCCGGCGAGCAGCCGGGCGAACTCGACGGCGTCCACCGAATCGCTGACCAGGGAGTATCCGGTCGGCTGGTAGGCCACCAGCGCCCGATCACCCAGCGCGCGGCGTAGCTGGGAAACCTTGGTCTGCAGCGTGTTGGAGGGGTTGCCCGGCAGGTCCTCGCCCCACAGGTCGTCCAGGAGCCGGTCGACCGGCACCGGCCGCCCCTCGTGCACCAGCAGGTCGGCGAGCAGCGCGCGGACCTTCAACTCGGGGACCCGGACGGGCGTCCCGTCGGCGGTCCACACCGAAAGCGGACCAAGCACTCCAAATCGCACCGGACAAAGCTATCTCCAGCCGATCCCCAGCCGATCGTGCGCGGCCACCGACACGGTGGGATCCACCGACGGGACGGCAGGAGGCGGAATGCGAGTGGCGATCGTCATCGGCAGCGTGCGGCGGGGCAGATCCGGCCCCACCGCCGCGGCCTGGCTCCACTCCAGGGCCTGTCGCCGCGGCGACCTCGACGTGGACCTCATCGACCTGGCCGAGGCCTGGCTGCCGGCCGTACTCCCCGCGGACTTCCCGGCGCGGCGCGCCCCGGGCCCGCCGCCGTGGAGGATCTGCGGCCCTGGCCGGCCGCGGCCGACGCCTTCGTGATCGTGACGCCGGAGTACAACCACAGCTTCCCCGCCTCGCTCAAGAACGCCGTCGACTGGCGCCAGGAGGAGTGGCGGGGCAAGCGCGTCGCCTTCGTCTCCTACGGGCAGGCCTCAGGCGGTCTGCGAGCCGTCGAACAGCTCCGGCCGGTGTTCGCCGCCCTCGGAGCGGTGTGCGTCGGCGAGCCCGTCAGCTTCCCGTTTCACCGGCCCCCCTCCGGACTCCTCCGCCGGACGCCTGCTCGACGCCCTCAAGGAGCACCACGGCCGTGAGCACCGCCATGTCCGCTGACGTCCGCCGGTGACGTCGTCACGGGAGCGTCGGCGGCCGGTCGGAGTCCGCGAGCCGGGAGATCACGGCCCGGATCGCGGTCACCCGTTCGGGCAGGGGGCCGGCGGGGATGTCGATGAGCTGGTAGCCGAACGCGCGGTAGGCCTGCTCGTGGATGTGTTCGAACCTCAGCGAGTCTTCGAAGCTGATCCGGCGGGCCGCGGTCTGTTCACAGAAACCGAGATTACGGACGAAGAACACGTGCCGGTCGTAGATCTTCTCGCGGGTGATCCTGGCGATCTCGGCGGACAGGGCCGAGGAGATCGGCTGCCCCGCATAGGTGCTGAGAGCGTGGGTGCAGACGGGCGAACGGTCGAAGAACTGCACGGGCGGCGCGGTGATGACCGGCCGTAGCTGCCGCCGCCGTTGCAGGGCCACGACCTTGTCGATGAAGGACGGCCGGGTCCACGGCTCGGCGTCGCCGCACGCCTGCCCGTCCGCGATGACCGCCGTGGCCGCCTCCTCGACCGTCGCGTATCCGAGGGCCGCCAGGCTCCGCAGGATCGTGGTCTTGCCGGCGCCGGGGGTGCCGGTGAGGATGTAGCGCCTCATTGTCGTCTGCCCGCCTTTCTGGTCACACATCGAACGATCTCGGTCGTGGGGGCGTGGGGATCCGGCCGGGTCGCAGTGGGCGGCGCCGGAACCGTTGCGTCCGGGCGGGAGAGCGGGCCGGCCACCGAGGACGGCACCCGGACGGGGATCGCGACCGGTCCGCGGGCGCGCCCGGACCCGGCCGGGTCGATCATCTGGGACGTGTCGGCGGATTCCACAGTCGCCCGGGCGCACCGGCACGCCGCCGGGGCGCGCAAAAGGGAGGGGCGCACAGCCGATCGCCGCGTTGGGTCTACCCGCCGGACGCGCCCGCGGCGACCAGCCGTAGCACTTCGCCCTGGAGCGGGCTCAGCACGGGCGCGGCCGTCGCCGGACGCGTGCCGGGCGAGCGGGGCCATGTCGGCGGGGCCCCTGGGCGGATGTCCTCAACGGGTGTGCGCGGCTTCGACGGCCAGGGGTCGATCCCGTCCTCGACCTGTGGGGCCGGTGTCTCCACTCATGTCGCGCCCAGACTCCACGCCCGGACTTTGCGGTCGTCGCCGCCGGCCACGGCGATGGTCGCGCCGTTCAGGGTCCCGACCGCCACCGAGTGGACCCATCCGGTGCCGCCGACGAGGGCTCTGCCGATCTGACGTCCTGCGGCCAGGTCCCACACCCGCACGGTGCGGTCATAGGCGCCGCCGGAGACGGCGACGGGCCGTCCCTCCAGGGTGCCGAAGGCCATCGAGCTGACGGAATCGGTGTGGCCGGTGAGCGGCCACCCTATCAACTCGCCGGCGGCCAGGTCCCATATCCGGATCTTTCTGGCGCTGCCGGTGACGGCGACGACCTTGCCGCCCAACGTGCCGAGCGCCAGCGACTGGATGGGGTCGGGACCGGTGAGGGGGCGGCCGACGCGTCGGCCCGTGGCCAGGTCCCACACGCGCAGGGTTCTGTCATAACTGCCGGTGACGGCGATGGTCCTGTCCCCCAGCGGATGGATCGCCGCTCCCATCACCGCGTCGGTGTGACCGGTGAGGGGCCGGCCGATCCGACGGCCCGCGGTCAGGTCGTAGACCCACATCGTGTAGCGGTCGTCGTAGCCGAAGACGGCGACGGCGTTGCCGTTCATCGTGCCCAGCGCGAGCACGCTGACCGCGTCGGTGTAACCGGTGACCGGCTCGCCGATCTGCCTGCCCGAGGTCAGGTCCCACACGTTGAGCGCGCCCCCGTTGTCTCCGCCTCTGCCCGCGTTGTCGCCGGTGATGGCGACGGGTGTGCCGTTCACCGTGCCGGTGGTCATCGTCCAGACGGAGCTGGGGACCCGGACCCTGCGGATCTGCCGGCCCGCCGCCAGGTCCCAGATCCGCAGCGTGTAGTCGTAGTCGGTGCCGGAGATCGCGACGGTCCTGCCGTCCACGGCGGCGATCGCCACGGCGCTGATCTCGCGGGTGTGCCCGGTGAGCGGGGGGCTGAGCGGGGTCCCGAACGGCGGTTGCGCCGTGCTCGGCGACGGTGTGGAGGTCTGCGCCCGGGCATGAGGCGTCGCGGGGGCGGATGCCGGCCGGCCGGATCGGCCCACGGCCGGCGACCCCGTCGTGGTGGTCTCCCGCTGCGTCGCGGGGGTCTCCCGCTGCAGGGTGCGGATGATCGCGGCGCCCCCGCCGACGACCCCCACCGCCGCGAGGGAGAGCAGGACGCGCCGTCGGGCCGGGCCGGCGGGCATCGTGGACGGCCGGCGGGAGGGGGCCATCGGCTGGTCGAGGTCGCCGCGCGCCGGTGGCGGCACGGGACCGGGGGGACGGGCGACGATGCGACCGGTCGAGTCTCCGGGGCCGGGGGCCGCCGCCGGCGCCCCGGGGGGTGCCGCCCGGGCGGGAGTGGCGTGTTCGCCGGTCAAGACGCCCAGCATGGCGGTGAGGGTGGGACGTGCGGCGGGGTCCTTGTCCAGGCAGGCGGCCAGCAGGTCGTCCAGCGGGGCGGGCACGCCGCTCAGGTCGGCCTGTCCCAGCACGATGGCGCCGATCACCGCCGTGGCGTCGTCGCCGGGGAAGGCCCGGCGGCCGGTGGCGGCGAACACCATGGTGGCCGCCCAGCTGAACACGTCACAGGCCGTGGTGGCCGGCTGGGAGGCGAACAGTTCGGGGGCCGTGTAGGCGGGGGTGCCGACGGGGCCGGAGCGGGTGGTGACCTGTTCCAGGGCCTGGGCGATGCCGAAGTCGATGACGACGGGACCCTCGGGGCCCATCACCACGTTGGCCGGTTTGAAGTCGCGGTGCACGATGCCGGCGCGGTGGACGGCGGCCAGCGCGGTGAGCGTGGTGACCGCCAGGCGCTCCAGCCCGCCCCCGGTGCGCGGCCCGTCGCCGGTGACCAGGTCCTGCAGGGAGGGGCCGAGTACGTACTCGCTGACCACGTAGGGGCGATCGCCGGTCATGCCCGTGTCGAGCACCCGGGCCGTACAGAAGGGCGCCACCTTACGGGCCAGGTCGATCTCGCGCAGGAAACGCCGGCGCACGCCGGGGTCGCGGGCCATCCGGGCGTGCAGCACCTTGATCGCGACCCGGCCGCCCGACGGGGAGTGCCCCAGGTAGACCACGCCCTGACCGCCTTCTCCCGCGACGGCGCTCAGGCGGTAGTCGCCGATCCGGCGGGGGTCGGTCTCACTCAGCGGGAACAGGTCGGCCACCGTTCACTCCGTGACCGCGTCGCGGGCGGGCGGCCCCTTCCGTGCTGCCCCCTCATGTGAAGGCTCCTTGACGCCGAGGCGGAAGCCGAGCATGTCGCACCACCGGCACCGCGTCAAGGAGCCTTCACATCGACGCCCGCACCCGCCGGAGAGCCGGGATCTCCATGCCGCCGCCCCGCTCCTCAGGGCGCTGAAAGCCTTCCGCGGATAGCATTTCTCGCGCTGGCAGAGTTTCCGCCCCATGCCTCCGGGAGGGCTCCTATGCGGTGGGTTCCGGCTTCATCGGGAGCGTCCCCCTGGCCGGCGGAGACCTTCCTGGCGCGGTTGCCGGAGCCGTCCAGGCGGACGCTGCTCGCGCTGGGGGTCATCCACACCTATCCCGCCGGTCACGTGATCGTCCGCCAGGGCGAGTCCGCGGACCTCGTCTCCGTCGTCGTGCACGGCCTGGTCAAGGTGACCGCCCGTACGGAGAACGGCCGGGAGTCCCTGCTCGCGGTGCAGGTCAGGGGGGACGTGGTCGGCGACATGGCCGTGCTGGACGGGTCGACGCGCTCGGCGGACGTGGTCACCTGCGGAGTGACCGTCGTCCGATTGATCAAGGGTGAGGTCTTCCTCGGTTACCTCCGGCGGCATCCCTCCGCCGCGCTCACCCTCAGCACCTTGATGGGCGACCGGCTGCGCTGGGCGAATCAGCGGCGGCTGGAGTTCGCCGGATACGACAGCGACATCTGCCTGGCCCGCCTGTTGCTGGCCGTGCTCGCCCGGCACGGCCGGACCGGACCGGAGGGCACGGATCTGGGCGTCCCGCTGACCCAGGTCGAGCTCGGCGGCCTGATCGGCGCCAAGGAGAGCACCGTCCAGAAGATCCTGCGTGACCTGTCGGCGCGCGGGCTGGTCCGCACCGGCCACCGGCGAGTCACCGTCACCGACCTTCCGGGCCTGGCGGCCTTCGCCGACCTCGGCCCGCCTCCCCCGGGTGAAGGCCAGGCGTAGGCCGACCGGCAGGCACGGGACAGGGCGCGGGCCGCGACCGCGCGGCCGCGTGGCGCGGGGCTCCGGGAGACCGGTGAGGGCGGAGCGGGGTTCCGCGATCCGCTCCGCCCTCCGCGGGCGTCAGCCGGTCAGCGCCGTCAGCGCCAGCCAGGCGACGGTGGCGATGGGCATCAGAACCATCCACGGCAGGCACCGCCGGATCCGCTCGTGCTTGTGCAGCGCGACGTCGGCGAGAGTGGAGATCAGTGACCACACCTCGCGCTGCTGCCTCACCGCGTCGGCCGGCGACGGCACCCCGTCCGTCCGCACCAGACCGAACCTGTTGGGCCCGGCCGGGCCGGTGAGGCGGGGACGCAGCGCGGCGACGAGATGGTGGCCCGCGACGAGGAACCCGGCCGTGAAGAGCAGGACCACGATGACCGCGGCGACCGCCAGTGGCGGACCGCCCGTCCAGGCCTTGCCCATGCTGCCGATCTGAGTGGCGGCGACGGCGGTGAAGCCGAGATGGACGGTGGCCGTGGTGGCCAGCTTGCTGTCGGCCTGCTGGACGTAGCCGTGGAAGATGGTGAGTGTCTGCAGTGCGACATTGAGGGACTCGGCCGCGCTCAACTCGTTGTTCGCTTTGCGTCGCACCATCGGGACCTCCGCGGAAGCAGGGCTGCTCGGACACCTCCAGCTTCAGATCTCCCGTGGCGGGCGGATCCGCATTTCCGCTGCTTTTCCGTCTTTTCTTGGTGAACTGCTTCTCCACCCTGACCCCACCTGGCGCCCGGCGGTCACCGCCGGCCCCCCACGACGGAGCCCATCATGACTTCCCGGTTCATACGGCTGACGGCCGCGCTGCTCATGGTGGTGCTCAGCGCCGTCCCGGCCCTCCCCCATCCCGTGGCGGCCCCGGACGAGTCCAACGGCGGCGTGCGGATCATGCCGCTCGGCGACTCCATCACCGACGGCTTCAACGTCCCCGGCGGCTACCGTGTCAACCTGTGGAGGTCGCTGGCCGACGCCGGCCACCTCGTCGACTTCGTGGGCTCGGGCTTCAACGGGCCCGCCGAGCTGGCCGACCACGACCACGAGGGTCACCCCGGATGGCGGATCGACGAGATCGACGCCCAGGTCTCCGGGTGGATCGGGGCGGTGTCACCGCGGACGGTGCTGCTGCACATCGGCACCAATGACATCGTCCAGAACCGAGACCTGGCCGGCGCGCCCGCCAGGCTCTCCGCCCTCATCGACCGCATCGCCGCGGCGGCCCCGCAGGCCGAGCTGTTCGTCGCCACGATCATCCCGCTGGCCGATCCCGTGCTGGAGGCCCGGGCCGTCGCCTACAACGCCGCGATCCCCGGCATCGTCCGGAGCAAGGCCGCCGCGGGCGGGCACGTGCACCTGGTCGACATGCACGCCGCCGTCACCACCGCCGACCTGGCCGACGGGGTGCATCCCAACCGCACCGGCTACGGCAGGATGGCCTCGGCGTGGTACGCCGCGCTGTCCTCCGTACCCGGAAGCGCCGGGGAGGCCGGCGCCCCGCCGGCGAGACGGCGTCCGGGGCCCGCGGGCCCTGCGGCCCGCTGACCCCACCGGCCGCCCGGTCGCGCGGGACGCCTCACACGGCGGCGCCTCACGCGGCGGCGCGTCACACGGCGGCGCCACACACAGCGGTGCCACACGCGGCGGCGCCTCACGTGATAGGGATGACCGGTGAAGAGCAAGCGTCGGGGACCGGGCGAGCTCGCGTTCTATCCGTGGCTGCTGCTCGCCTATCCGCCGGTCCGTGACCTCGTCGAGGGGACGGCCCGGCCGGTGGTCCCGGCAGCGCTGTGCCTGGCCGCCTTCGCCGCCCTCTACACGCTGTCGGTCGCCCTGTCCTTCCGCGACCGTCGCGGCGCGGCGGCGGTCGCGCTCGCCGCGCTCCTCCTGGTGACCTTCCTGCTGGCCCGGTCCGTGGAGAGCTGGTTCTACCTGGCGCCACTGACCACCATCGCCTGCGGGGTGGTGGTCCGGGGCAGGGCGGCCTACACCGTCCTCGTGGCGCTGACGGCCGCGATGGTCCTGCTGATGTGGCGCGCGGGGGCCGGTGGGGAGCAGATCTCCGTGGCCGTCTGGGGGGCGGCCGCGGGCGGCCTGGTGGTCAGCGTCGTCCTGAAGCTCTTCTCCGTGATCGCCGAGCTCCACGAGGCCCGTGAGGAGCTGGCCCGCGCGGCGGTGGCCGAGGAGCGGCTCCGCTTCTCCCGGGACCTGCACGACCTGCTCGGGCACACGCTGTCGGTGATGGTGGTGAAGGCGGAGGCCGTACGGCGCCTGGCCCCCCGTGACACGGAGGCGGCGGCACGGCAGGCCGCCGACATCGAGACCATCGGCCGACAGGCGCTGACCGAGGTCAGGGCCGCGGTCACCGGCTACCGCGGCCGTGGCCTGTCCGCCGAGCTGGCCGCCGCGCGCACGGCTCTGACCGAGGCGGGCATCGCCGCCACGGTGGCCGTTCCCGCGGCGGCGCTCGCCCCGGAGGCCGACGCCCTACTGGGCTGGGCCGTACGGGAGGGGGTGACCAACGTCATCCGCCACAGCGCCGCCCGCACCTGTGAGATCAGGCTGGACGGGACCATCCTGGAGATCCACGACGACGGCCGGGGACCCGGCGGCTCCGGCTCCGGCAACGGCCTGCGCGGCCTGGCCGAACGGGCGGTGGCCCTGGGCGGGACGCTGGAGACGAGCGCCGGGGACGGCTTCCTGCTGAGGGTGACGATTCCATGATCAGAATACTGCTGGCCGAGGACCAGGGCATGATGCGCGGCGCGCTGGCCATGCTCCTGGAGCTGGAGGAGGACATCGAGGTGGCGGCCACGGTCGGCACTGGGGACGAGGTCGTCCCCGCCGCGCTGCGGACACGTCCCGACGTGGCGCTGCTGGACATCGAGATGCCGGGGATCAGCGGCCTGGACGCCGCCGCCGAGCTGCGGGACCGGCTGCCCGGCTGCCGGGTGCTGATCCTGACCACGTTCGGCAGGCCCGGTTACCTGCGCCGGGCGATGGAGGCCGGGGCAGCCGGGTTCCTGGTCAAGGACGGGCCGGTCGAGGAGCTGGCCACGGCGGTCCGCCGGGTCCTGGCGGGCGAGAAGGTGATCGACCCCGCCCTGGCGGCGGCCGCGCTGAGCACCGGCGCCAACCCCCTGACCGGCCGGGAACGGGACGTGCTGGCCGCCGCGGCCGACGGCGCGACGATCGCCGACATCTCGCTCCGGCTCCGCCTGGCGGAGAGCACGGTCCGCAACCACCTGTCCGCCGCGATCGGCAAGACCGGCACCCGCAACCGCATCGAGGCCGCCCGCAGCGCCCGGCACAACGGCTGGCTGTAGGCCGCCGCCGCGGTCATCCGGCCGGACCGCCGTCCGACGGCCCGGCCGGAGCTCGAGACCGGACCACCCGTCCGGCGGCCCGGCCGGGGCTCAGGGCTCCGCCGGCTCCCACACGGGCCCCTCGGCCCAGTCGCGGATCGCCTGGAAGGTCCGCTCCGCGATCAGCTCCTGGCCCGCGGCGTTGGGATGGAAGAAGTCCCATTTGCTGACGTGGCTCAGCGTGAACGGGGCGGTGAAGACGGCGTTGCCGTCGAACCTGCAGGTCGGGCCGTAGGCGGCGCAGATCCTGGCCAGGGCGGCGTTGTAGGCGGCGACCCTGTCGTGCACCCGCTGGCGGCGGGCCCGGTCGGCCGGGGCGGTCGAGGTGGGCTTGGCCAGCATGGTGGGGCAGATCCGGCCGATCGCCCAGAATCCGCGTGCCACCAGGTTGTCCTTGCCCACGCGCCACAACCGCTTGAGGTCGGGGACGCTGGCCAGGAACACCCTGCCCGCGGGCCGCCCCTCCCGGAACCGCTGCAGCGCCGCGGCCACCCGGCTCTGGTAGAGCGCCACCGGGGTCATCCGCTGCTCGTCGGACATGCACGCGTCCTGGGCGCCGACCAGGACCGTCACGTAGTCGGCGCGCGCGGCGACGGCCCTGGCCATCTGCCCGGGGAGGTCGGCGCTGGTCGCGCCGGGGACGGCGAGGTTCACGTTGTGCCCGGCGATGCCGTCGTCCAGGCTCCGGAGCCTGGTGTAGTGGCTCTGGACGGACCGGCTGTCACCCGAGGACCAGGAGCGGCCGAGGCAGGGGACGTACCAGCCGCAGGCGTTGAACCCGGCGCTGATCGAGTCTCCGACCGCGGCCATCACCACCGGGTGCCACGGCTCGGCGGCGAGCGCCGCCGGAGGGATCGCCCAGGTGACCGTGGACACCACGATCCCTGTGAATGCGGTCACAGTCTTGCAGGCCATGGCACCTCCGGCTGAGAGATCGGGTCTGCATCGGATGTATCACCGCAGGACAGCGCGGTGCCCTCCATTGACCGAGTGCCTTGGCTTTCTTGACAGAGCGTGGCGGGCGTGCAGAGTGGGGGACACCCGCCGAACACGTTCAGTTTCCCGCATAGAGTGTTCCGGGTGAGTGTCGCGCTCGGATTGAACCGTCCCCTCGTGGTGAGAACCACCCTCGTCGGCGACCCCGGCGACCTGCTCGCGCGACTTCCCGAGGCCGCCCCCTATGCCTGGATCAGGCACGGTGAGGGTCTGGTGGCCTGGGGAGAGGCCGCACGTGTGGCTGTGCCACCCGGCCCCAGGCGTTTCGAGTGGGCTCGCGACTGGCTGTCGGCCACCTTCGGCGAGGCCCACGTCGACGACGACGTGGGCGCCCCCGGCTCGGGCCCGCTCGCCTTCGGCTCGTTCACCTTCGACCCGGACGCCCCGGGCTCGGTCCTCGTCGTGCCGCAGGTCGTCCTCGCCCGCCGCGAGGGCCGCGCCTGGCTGACCACCCTCGGCGAGGAGCGGCTCGACCTGGTCGCCCCGCTCCGCGACCCCGGCAGGATCCGCTACGGCGACGGCAGCCTGACCGCTCCCGAGTGGGAGCACGCCGTGGCGCGGGCCGTCCGGCAGATCAGGTCGGGGCGCCTGGAGAAGGCCGTGCTCGCCCGTGACCTGACCGCCACGGCCGAGCGGGAGATCGACGTCCGCCTGCTGCTGTCGCGCCTGGCCGCCCGCTATCCCGGCTGCTACACCTTCTCCTGCGCCGGGCTGGTCGGCGCCACCCCCGAGCTGCTGGTCCGGCGCACCGGTGAGACGGTCGACTCCCTGGTGCTGGCCGGCACGGTCTCCAGGGGCACCGACGAGGCCGACGACATGGCGCGGGGCGCCGCCCTGTTCGCCTCGGACAAGGACCGCTACGAGCACACCTGCGCGGTGGAGTCGGTCCGGGAGGCACTGGCCCCGCTCTGCTCGGAGCTGAAGGTGCCCGAGGAGCCCGAGCTCCTGGTCCTGTCCAACGTCCAGCACCTGGCCAGCCCGGTGACCGGGCGCCTGTCGGCCGGCACCTCGGTCCTGGACGTGGTGGCCGCCATGCACCCGACGGCCGCCGTCGGCGGCACGCCCACCGGGACGGCGCTCGACGTCATCCGCGAGCTGGAGGGCATGGACCGCGCCGGCTATGCCGGCCCGGTCGGCTGGATCGACGCCCGGGGCGACGGCGAGTGGGGCATCGCGCTGCGCTGCGCCCAGATCGAGGGCCGCCGGGCCCGCCTGTTCGCCGGCTGCGGCATCATGGGCGACTCCGTGCCGGCCGCGGAGCTCGCCGAGGCCCAGGCCAAGCTCCGGGTGATGCAGTACGCCCTGGAGGGCTGAGCGCCGCGCGCACGCGGATGCGGCGCGGGGGGACGGAGCCGGGGACGCCCGCCCCCTCCCGCGCGGGAGGGGGTCCGGGTCATGAGGGGGAAGGGCCGGACCGCTCCGCCATGCGCGCCACGGCCCTGGTCCGGTATTCCTGGGCCTGCCGGTGCGAGGGGACCAGGGTGAGGACGGCGTCGAACTCCCTTATCGCCCCGGCGTAGTCGCCGGCCCAGTAGTCCTCCAGCGCGGTGCGGTAGTGCCTGCCCGTGGCGCCGATGTCGTTCCGCACCGCGTTCCGGCCGAGGAGCTCCCGGATGAGCGCGGAGGAGGCCACGAAGTTGAACGGCTGCCTCTCCTCCGAGAGGTTGAAACTGATCAGCCCTATCGCCCTGGCGGAGGACGTCTCCACGACGGGTCCTCCGCTCATGCCGTCCGAGACCGGCGCGCTTATCTCGTAGACGGGCACCCCTCCCCTGGTGTCCCGCGCGCTGACCTTTCCGTCCTTGTTGCTCGGCTCCAGCGTCCGGTCCGTCACCCTGCTCTTGCTGCCGGAGTAGCCGATCGCGAGGACGGGCAGCCCTATCTCGACCACGCCCTCCGGGGCGACCTCGATACCCGTCAGGTTCTCGCTCTCGATCTTCAGCAGCGCGACGTCTCCCTCGCCGACGGGTTCGAACATGAGCACGCGGGCGCGTTTCTGCACGTAGTCGCTGGCGTCCAGGGAGTCGACGCCCTGCTGGACGCGGACCTCCCGGTCCGCCGGCGTCCCCGCCGTCTGTCCCTCGACGACCCAGTCGCCGACGAGCTCTCTGTCCAGCTCCTCTTTGGTGTGCTTGTTCCCCTCTTTCCGTTCCTCTTTTATCACCGTGTCGAAGAATATGCGGGAAGCGCCATCGATACCGGGATCGACGCAGTGGCCCGCGGTGACGATGTATCCGTCGGGGTTGACCACGAATCCGGTGCAGGTGGAGGTGAACCCGATGAGCCGGCTCTTCCATATTTTCCCGGTCGACAGGTTCCGGAGATAACCGGACCAGTTCGTCTTTATGTAGACGATGGACGGGCGGACCAGGGCCGAAGTGCGCTCTTCGGGGGTGGTCGCCGGAAGGGAGCGGCCGGGGACCGGACGGCCCGGCGCGGACGAGGACGCCGGAGATGACGGAGCGGCCGGAGCGGTCCCGGTGGCCGGCGCGGACGGCGCGGTCTCGGTGGCCGGAGAGGTCCCGGTGGCCGGAGGGGTCCGCGGCGCCGGTGGGGCCTGCGAGGTGGCGCCGCTGCCGCATCCCGCCGCCGCGAGCGACGTCGCCGCCAGCGCCGAGGCGACTACGCGCAGGGGTCCGTCCATGGCATGCCAGCCTCCTTCTCCGGCCGACCCATGAGCTCTCCCCCCCGTCGCCCTCCGCCGCCACCGGCTCGCGGCCTCTTAGATCCTCTCACCCGGCCCCGGGCCCACGGCCTGTCGGCGTGGGATATTGAACGGCCCGGGAAGGCTTTTTGGCCGACGAAGTCACGTTGTATTCACATATTTTGAACCGCCGGCCGCTGAAACAGCCGCCGCTCATCCCTCCGCCGGGCCGAGCCTCCTGGCCGACTCGGCCTCCTGTGCCAGCCGCCGGAGGGAGCCCAGCACCGTGTCGCCGACTGCGGTCCACACCACTACCGCCTCGGCCATCGCGGCCGGGTCGGGCCGGCGCAGGATGGCCTCCACCTCGACGGCCGCCAGGCGCTCGGCCACCTCGGCGTACTCCCGCAGGATCGGCGCGAAGTCCTCCTGGCCGAGGCGGTGGAGCGCGGCCAGCGCGTCGGCGAGGGTCCGCCGGGCGGGGTTGGTCGGCTTCACCGCCCAGCCACGTCCGTCGATCAACTCCTCCACCCGGCCGGCCGCCCACCGCCCCGCCTCGTCGGGCTCGGCGGGCTCCTCCTTGCGCGGGGTCAGCGCGTACTGCGCCTTGCCGAGGACCCCGAGGTCGGTGACCTGGGAGTCCATCAACACGAGCACCTCGCGGGCCGCGGCGATGGACAGGCCGCCGGCCTCGACCAGCGCCCGCACCAGCTTGATCCGCCTGAGGTGGTCCTCGTCGTACTGCGCCTGGTTGGGGCCGGTGCGCTCGCCCTGGGAGACGAGGCCTTCGCGCATGTAGAACTTGATCGTGGGGATCGGGACCCCGCTCCGCCGGCTCAGCTCGCCGATCCGCATGATTCTCCCTCTGCCTCGTCCGCGGTTATCAGTATTACTGCTTACCGGTTCCGATGGAGTGCGGATCGGGCCGGACGGGCGCCGCGTGGCCTGCCGGCGCCGCCGGGACCCCCGGCACCGGTCCGGCCGGCGCCCGGCGGGCCCTTGTCACCCCGTTCGTCGCTACGCGTGGTGCTTCCCCTTGCGCCGGTCCGTCAGCCGGACCACGACGAAGACCACGACGGCGAGCACCACGACGCCCAGCACGGCCTTGGACAGGATCCCGGCGTAGTCCTCGACCAGCGACCAGTTCTCCCCGAGCAGGTAGCCGGCCATCACGAAGGCCGTGTTCCAGATGAGGCTGCCCAGCGTGGTGAGGAGGGTGAAGACCGTGATCGGCATGCGCTCGACCCCCGCCGGGATCGAGATGAGGCTGCGGAAGATGGGGATCATCCGGCCGAAGAAGACCGTCTTCCTGCCGTGCCTGGCGAACCAGGCCTCGGTCTTCTCGATGTCGGAGACGCTGATCAGCGGCAGCTTCGCAGCGATGGCCACCACCCGTTCGCGGCCCAGCAGCGCCCCGATCCCGTAGAGTGCCAGCGCGCCGACGACGGACCCCAGGGTGGTCCAGAGGACGGCGTCGAACAACGTCATGTTCCCCTTGCTGGCGGTGAACCCGGCCAGCGGCAGGATCACTTCGCTCGGCAGCGGCGGGAACAGGTTCTCGAGCGCGATCGCCACCCCGGCCCCGGGCGCGCCCAGGGTCTCCATAAGATTGATCGCCCACCCGGCGATCCCGCCAACGTTGGTTGCACTCATGGCGACAAGGCTAAAGAGGTTTGAATACGCCAGAAATGAGGGCGACCGTCGGACCCGCCCCGCAGCACCCCACCACGCGGGGTGCGGAAAACCTCAGGTCCCGGCCGCGCGGTCCCGATATCCGGACCGTCCGCGCAGGTGATCAGGGGGTCCCCGGGGTTCCCGCACGTCAGCGCCCCACCTGCCGCCACCGGCCGGACGGCGGGCCGGCCCGGGGACCGGGCGCCGTCCCCGGCCGGGCGGGCCCCGACCGGCCGGTCGCCGTAAAGTTCCGCGATCGCCTGTGATCCATCCCATATTTTTCCGCCCGGCCGGGCGGCTGCCCCGGAGGCGGCCGGTCGGCGGAAGGCCGCCCCGGCCCTCGCCGGGGAGGCTCAGATCTTCCTGAGATAGACCCTCTCCCCGGCCCCGACCTCCGCCCGGCCGGCCGTGTGCGTGGCGACCCAGCCGGGGAAGACGGGCAGCTCCGCCTCCCGCACCGCGATCCGGAAACCGACCTCGGCGCCGTAGACGACCTCCCTGACCTCGTACGGCGAGGCGCGCAGGTCGTTCTCCAGGCGCCCGGCCTGAACATGGTCCACGGTCACCGACATGACCCTGGCCGGCACCATCTCGACCAGGGGCGTCAGGTCCAGTGTCTTGCCGACCGACGAGCCGTACGCCCGGACCAGACCGCCCGCGCCCAGCTTGACCCCGCCGAAGTAACGCGTGACCACCGCCACCACGTCGCCGAGCCCGCGGCGCAGCAGCGTCTCCAGCATCGGGGTCCCGGCGGTGCCGCCGGGCTCCCCGTCGTCGTCGGCCTTCTGGACCAGCCGGTCCCCGCCGATCACGTAGGCGGAGCAGTTGTGCGTGGCGTCGCCGTACAGCCGCCTGCGCCCGGCCACGAACCGCCGGGCCGCCTCCTCCGAGGCCGCCGGGGCGAGCGCGCAGATGAAGCGGGACCGCTTGATCTCGATCTCGTGCTCCATGACGTCTTCCAACGTGAGGTACGGCGCGGCCATCCCGACAGGCTACCGGCGAGGGCGGATCGCCCGGGCGGACGGCCCGGGCTGTGCGGAGCGCCCAGGGGCGGCGCGGCGCCCTGGCATACCTTCGCCGCATGAGCTTCCGAACCGCCATGGACATCGGCGGCACCTTCACCGACGTCGTCCGCTACGACGAACGGACCGGCGGCGTGGTGGCCTCCAAGGCGCCGACCACGCCGGGGAACCTCGCCGAGGGCGTGTTCTCCGCACTGGGCCGGGTCGTGGACGACCCGGCCGAGATCTCCTTCTTCGTGCACGGCACCACCCAGGGGCTCAACGCGCTGCTGGAGCGCAAGGGCGCCCGGGTGCTGCTGGTCACCGGGGAGGGCGCCCGGGACGTCTACCGCATCGCCCGCGGCAACCGGGACCGGATGTTCGACCTGCGCTACCGCAAGCCCGAGCCGCTGGTCCCCCGCTCGGACGTGGTGGAGGTCGCCGGGCGGCTGGACTGGCGCGGGGAGGAGATCGTCCCCCTGGACGAGGACGCCGTCAGGGCCGCGGGCCGGCGCGCCCGCGACGGGGGCTTCGACGCGGTCGCCCTCTGCCTGCTGTTCAGCTACGTCAACCCCGCCCACGAGATCCGCGCGGGCGAGATCCTGGCCGAGGAACTGGGCGAGGACGTCCTCGTCGTCCTCTCCCACGAGGTGGCCCGCGAATGGCGCGAGTACGAGCGGACCTCCTCCGCGGTGCTGGAGGCGTACACCGGGCCGGTGGTCCGCCGTTACCTGGCCGGCATCGAGGAACGGTTCGCCGAGCGGGGCCTGACGGTCCCGGTGCACGTCATGCAGTCCTCCGGCGGCCTGGTCAACGCCTCCTACGCGATGCGGCGGCCGCTGCAGACCCTGCTGTCCGGTCCGGTCGGCGGCACCATGGGCGGCGTCGCGGCGGCCCGGCTCCTGGGCCGGCCCAACGCCATCTGCGTGGACATGGGCGGCACCTCCTTCGACGTGTCCCTGGTGGTCGACGGCAGGCCGGACATCAGCGCCGAGGCACGCGTCGAGGGCTTCCCCGTGCTGATGCCGATCGTGAACCTCCACACGATCGGCGCGGGCGGCGGCTCCATCGCCTACGCCGAGGCCGGCGCGCTGCGGGTCGGCCCCGAGTCGGCGGGGGCCGTCCCCGGGCCGGCCTGCTACGGCAGGGGCGGCGTCCAGCCGACCGTCACCGACGCCAACGTGGTCCTCGGCCGGGTGGACCCGGCCTGGTTCGCCGGCGGGCTGATGACCCTGGACGTCGAGGCCGCCCACCGGGCCGTGGCCGGCCTGGCCGACGAACTCCACCTGGAGACGCTCCAGACCGCCGAGGGCGTCTGCAGCGTGGCCAACGCCAAGATGGCCCAGGCCATCCGGACCCTCACCGTGGAGCACGGCGTCGAGCCGCGCGAGTTCGCCCTGGTCGCCTTCGGCGGCGCCGGCGCCATGCACGCGGTCTTCATCGCCCGCGAGCTCGGCGTCTCCGAGGTGGTCATCCCCCGCTTCCCCGGCGCGTTCTCGGCCTGGGGCATGCTGGAGGCCGACGTCCGCCGCGACCTGAGCCACCCCTACTTCCGCGCGGGCGAGAAGCTGGACGGCGCCGACATGGCGGCCCGGCTGGCGGACCTGCAGGCCCAGGCGCTCGACGCGCTGGCCGGGCAGGGGGTGGCGGGCGGCCGGATGCGGGTCGAGCACGCGGTGGACATGCGCTACGAGGGCCAGGACTACACCCTGACCATCCCCCTGGAAGGCGCGGACGAGCCGGGCGCGCCCGGCTTCCCGGAGCGGATCGCGGCCCGCTACGCCGAGGCGCACACCAGGCGGTACGGCCATGCCACCCCTGAGGCGCCGGTGGAGTTCGTGGCGCTGCGCAGCACCGGTTTCGGCGTTTTCCCCCGGGCCGCCGCCACCCACGCCGCCCAGCCGGACGACGGGCCGCGGACCGTACGGGATGTGATCTTCGACGGCGAGGCGCATCCCACCCCCGTGCTGCGCCGCGGCGCGCTGGAGGGGGAGCTCACCGGCCCGGCGATCGTCGTGGAGGAGACGGCGACCACGGTGATCCCGCCGGGCTGCGTGGCCTCGGTGGACGACAACGGATTTCTGGTCATCAAGGTGGGAGGGGCCAAATGATCGACCCGGTGACCACGGAGATCATCCGCTGCGCGCTGCTGCAGGCGGCCGAGGACATGAACACCACCCTGATCAGGTCCTCCTACACCCCGGTGATCTACGAGGCGAAGGACTGCGCGGTCGCCCTGCTGGACCGCGACCACAACGTGCTCGGCCAGTCCTCCGGCCTGCCGATCTTCCTGGGCAACCTGGAGGTCTGCACCCGCGAGACCGAGCGCCTGCACGGCCGCCAGGTGTGGCGCGAGGGCGACGTGTGGATGCTCAACGACTCCTACATCGGCGGTACGCATCTCAACGACGTCACCGTCTACGGACCGATCTTCGTCGACGGCGAGCTGGCCGGCTTCGCCGCCTCCCGCGCGCACTGGCTGGACATGGGCTCCAAGGACCCGGGCGGGTCGATGGACTCCACCTCGATCTTCCAGGAGGGGCTGCGCCTGGGCCCGGTCAAGATCTACGAGGACGGCGCGGCCTGCGCGGACCTGCACCAGGTGATCGCCCGCAACGTGCGCTTCCCGCACGCCACCCTCGGCGACATGCGGGCCCAGGTGGCCTGCGTGACGACCGGGCGGCGGCGCCTGGCCGAGATCGTCTCCCGCTGGGGCCTCGACACGGTGACGGCCGCCCGGGATGAGATCTTCGCGCAGACCGAGCGGCTGGAGCGGGCCGCGATCGCCGCCGTCCCCGACGGCGTCTACCGGGCCGGCGGGTTCCTGGACAACGACGGCATCGACCTGGCCACCCCGCTGCCGGTGAACGTCACCGTGACCGTGGCCGGCGAGAACGTCACGGTGGACCTCACCGACTGCGCCGACCAGGCCACCGGCCCGGTCAACTGCGGCGCCGCCCAGGCCGTGGCAGCCGTCCGGGTCGCCTACAAGCTCCTGGTCAGCGGCGAGGTGCCGCTCAACGGAGGCTCCTTCCGCCCGCTGTCGGTGGCGACCCGCCCCGGCTCGATGCTCGCCGCCGAGTCTCCCGCCGCCTGCCAGTACTACTACTCCCACCTGGGCCTGGTCATCGACCTGGTGGTCAGGGCCCTGGCCCCGGCGCTGCCCGGCAGGGCCGCGGCTGCCAGCTACGGCGACTCCCTCATCGTCCAGATGTCCGGTGTGGACCCGCGCACCGGCAAGCTGTACGTCTCCCAGGAGGCGACCGTCGGCGGCTGGGGCGCCTGGGAGGGCGGCGACGGCGAGACCTGCCTGATCAACAGCGTCAACGGCTCCCTGCGCGACATGCCGATCGAGGTCCTGGAGACCCTCTTCCCGGTCCGCGTCACCCGGTACGAGATCCGTCCGGACACCGGTGGCGCCGGCCGCTGGCGTGGCGGCCACGGCGTCGTCCGGGAGTACGAGTTCGACGCGGACACCTCGCTGTCGCTGTGGTTCGAGCGCTCGGTCACGCCCGCCTGGGGGCTGGCCGGCGGCGGTGCCGGGGCCCCGCCGCGGGTCACCCTCAACCCGGGCACCGCCGGCGAGCGCGAGATGCTCAAGGTCAACGCCCTGCCGGTCCGCAGGGGCGACGTGCTGCGCTGCGAGTCGGGCGGCGGCGGCGGGTACGGCCCGGCCGGACTCCGCGACCGCTCGGCCACGGCCCGCGACCTCGCCGAGGGCGTGGTCACCGCCGCCGGCCCGTCCCGGGGCCGTCAGCGCAGCACGTGGCAGGCCAGGTGAAGGGCGAGACGGGAGGCCGGGTCGTCGATGTCGAAGCCGGCCGCGCGGATCCGGTCGAGGCGGGTGGTGACGGTGTTGCGGTGGACGCCGAGGCGCTCGGCCGCGCGGGAGGCCCCTCCCTCGTCCAGGACGGCGGCGAGGGTCTCCAGCAGCGTCCCCTCCCGGTCCACCTCCAGCAGCGGGCCGAGGATCACCCGCGCCTGGGCGCGGAGCACACCGGCGGGCAGCGCGGCCAGCAGCCTGGCCGGCCCCAGCCGGTCGGCGCGGGCGACCTCGCCGGCCGGGGAGGCGGCCGCGGCGGCCTCCGCCCCGAGAAGTGACTCCTGCATGCCGCTCAGATCGGGCACCCGGGCGCCGACCCCCGCCGAGCAGGGGATCGGCATGGCCGCGAGGCACTCGGCCAGGCGGCCGGCGAGCCGGTCGGGAGGCAGGTCCGACCAGCCCGCCCAGCTCCCGCCCCGCGACAGCACGGGGCCGGGGCCGAGGATCGTGGCGATGACCGATCCGGCCGTCCCGGTCTCGTCCCGCCCGCCGCCGACGGGCCGGACGGCGTATCCGGTGAGCGGCCCGCCGACCGGCCAGCCGAGGGCGACCGCGCGGGCGAGCGCCCCGTCCGCCTCCGCACCGGGCCCGTCGCCCGCGCTCCCCGCGCCGCCGACCGGTCCGCCCGCCCCTTGACCGGCCGCCCTCTCGTCACCGGCCGCTTCATCCGGTTCACCCGGGCCGGGCCCGTCGCCGGCGGGCCCGGCCGTCCCCGCGTCCTGGCCGGTCACCGTCCCGCCCCCGGCCACCGCGGGGGCCTGCGGCCGCGAGGCGGCCTGGGCCAGCAGCCGGGTGGCGAGGGCCGACCGGACGGCCGCGTCCCGCTCGGCGGCGAGCCGTCCGGTGGCGGCCCAGGCGGCCAGCGGGGCGGCCGCCAGGGACAGGACCGCGCCCACCACGGACGGCCAGCCGGGCGAGCGGAAGGGACCGCAGGCCACCAGCACCCCCAGCGGCCTGCCCTCCGCGTCGGGCACCTCCACCTCCGCGAGCGGGCTCCCCTGTCCCCGGCGGCCGGCCAGGTGCGAACCGTAGGGATCCAGGAATGCCACGGCGGTCCCGGCCAGCTCGGCGTTGAGCACCCCGAGCACCCGCCGGGCCGACCCTCCCGCCTCCGCCAGCCGGGTGGCGCAGCGGGCCACCAGCTGGGTCCTGGCCGCCTCCGGGCGGGCCGCGGCCGACGCCACCCGCACCGCTGTCACCAGCGGATCCTCGTCAACGAAGATCACCGTTACGCCGAGCCGTTCGGCCAGCACCGCGCCGGACCCGGCCAGCCCTCCCGCCGACGAGGTGATCACGCACGCCGCGGCCTGCTCCCAGGCCCGGCGCATGGCCATCTCCACCGCCCAGCCGCCGCTGGCGGCGGCGCCGATCAGCACCACCGCGGTGTGCGGGAGCACCGCCCCGAACACCGCCAGGTCGTCGACGATGCGGACCTGACGCACCGGGTTCTCGCCCGTGCCGTACATCCGGGCCCCGGCCAGTGGGCCGCCGTTGACCAACTCGGCCACCGTGACCGGGGTGGCCCACCCCGGACGCTCCCTCAGCTCGGCCATCGCGCCTCCCCCGACCTCCCGTCCCGCCTCACAACGGCACCCCGAACGCCCGCAGCCCGCCCAGCGCCCGGCCCTCCTCGGTGTGCCAGACCGGCGCGGCCCGCACCACCATGACCTCCACCTCCAGGCCCGGATACGCCTTGTCGACGTCCACCACCACCCCGTCCAGCGTCGAGATCATGCAGATCTGGTCGGGCGCCATGGCCGCCACCGCGCCGTCGGCGAGCGCGAGCACGACCTCGTTGTGCGCCTCCAGCCGGACCAGCCTGCCCAGCCCCTCGGTCTCCTGGACCACGATGCTGGACGGCAGCGACGGCAGCGACCGGTCCCCGCCGTAGCCGGTGCTTCCCCCCACCTCGGCGATCCGGCCCCTGCACAGGGTCCGCACGCCGTACGGCGCGGCGAGGGAACGCGGGGCACCCGGGACGCCCGCCGCCAGCAGGCGGCCGACCGTGCCGGGGACCACGACGCGCGACAGGACCTCGGCGGGCATCGGGTAACAGGCGGCCAGCGCCCAGCCGCCCAGGGCCAGGACCAGGGGGCGGGCCAGCTCCTCCACCCGGCCGGACCCGGTGTCGAGCCCGACCAGGTCCCCGGTGGGACCGGCGAGTTCGAGCGGCGTGGCGGCGACCCCGCCCAGGGTGTAGGTGGTCTGCTCGATCAGCGGGAACACCCGCCCGGTGCCGTCGCCGTCCACCAGCGGCACGCCCAGCAGCGCCGCGGTGATCACCGGCAGCAGCGCGTTCTCCGCGGCCAGGTTGAGCGCCACGACCGCGCCGGCCCGCCGGCCGAGCCGGCGCTCCAGCGCGTGGACCACCCGGCGGGGCTCGTCCCCCCGGGGCAGTTGCTCGCCGAGCGCCGTGGTGGAGCCGTAGAGGCTGACCGCGACGCAGAGCGTCTCCGGCGGCAGGGCTCCCGCGTCGACCACCGGCACCCCGGCGCCCAGCACCGACGCGGCCCAGTCGAGCGCGACCTGGAAGGACGAATCGGCCGCGCCGGTGGCGAACAGCCGCGACCCGGCGGCGAAGGCGGCGAGCGAGCCGGAGTCGATCACGCCGATCCCCCTCCCGGCGTCACCATGGAGCTCCCGGCGTCACCACGCAGACGGTGGCTCATGGGGGCGCTCCCTCCGCCTTCACCTGCACCCGGTAGAGGCCGTCGGGCAGGTAGGAGAGCGGGTTCACGACCGTGGTGGCGACACGGGCGGATCCGGGGGCCGCTCCGGCGCTCACCACGCGGGTCAGCGCCTCGTCGCGGGCGTCGTCGATCGCCCGGTCGAGCTCGGCGCGGCCCCGGGCGTGCACGATCCGCTCCACCTCGGCGGTGGGCCCGGCCAGCGCCGCCCCGTAGGCCACGGCCAGCTCCGCCCGCTCCGGCACCTGCCAGCCCGGGCCCGCCTCCCGCGCGCGGGGCCCCACCGCGACGCCCCCCGGAGCCTGCACGGACATCGGCAGCGGCACGTTGACCGGGACGCCGGTGTCGCGCCGCCCCCCGGTCCTGGGTACTCCCCCGGCCACGAGACCGGTGCGCACCCTCGTCCCCCGCTCCTGGACCGCGGTGTCGGCCAGCCCGGCCAGCGCCGCGCCGCCGCGCAGCGCGCAGGTGAAGGCGCCCAGATAGCAGACCAGCGGGTAGCGGCGGAAGTAGGGGGCGGAGACCAGGCCCGTCCCGGTCCTGGCGAACAGCAGCGGCGTCCCCGGGAAGTCACGGGCCATCCGGCCGGTGATCCGGTCCGCGATCCGGTCGGCCTCCGGGCCGAGCGCCGCGTTCAGGATCGCGCTGTTCTCCCGCTCCCGCAGCCCGGCCCGGCCGAACTCGTACGACAGGGTGATCCGCGCCCCGGGCACCTCGGCCGTGATGATCTCCGCGACGGCCAGCTCGTGATCGGCCACCACCGGCGAGCCGGTCGCGGTCACCGCGAAGTCCGTCAGGCCGCATCCGGCGGCGAAGCGGGCCACCGCGCCGACGTCCAGCTCGGCGATCGGCCGCCCGGTGAGGCTGTGACCGCCCCGGACGACCGTCGCCGCCCCCGAATCCGGCGGCCAGCCCACCAGGGGGCCGAGGCCCGGCGGGCACGGCCCGGCGACCCTGATCGCCGCGACCCGCGCCCGCCGTACCGTGTCGAGGTCCACCGCGACCGACACCGCCCGGGCCGCGCCGGCCGGCTCCGTCAGGGCACCGTCCCGGACGGCCGCCACCACCGGCGCGGGCCCTCCGAGATCGACACCGAGGATCATTCCAGGCCGCGTCCCTCGGTCTCCGGCAGCGGTACGGCCAGCAGCGCCGTCACCACCATGAACGCGTTGATCACCAGCATGGTCGCGGTGAAGCCGGTGGCGTGGGCCAGCAGCACCCCCACCGCGGACGGGGCGACGGTGGTGGCCACCAGCTGGGAGGCCGTCGCCCACGAGTAGCCGGTGCCGCGCAGCGCGGTCGGGTAGAACTCGCCGTTCCAGGTGTTCCACACGCCCCAGGCGCCCAGGCTGAAGAACGACAGGACGAAGTTGCCCACGTAGAGGCCGGTCATCGTGGACGCGGTGGCGAAACCCAGCCCGCCGAGGGCCGCGGCCACCACGTAGACCAGGAAGACCTTCTTGCGGCCGAAGCGTCCGGTGAGCAGCGACGCGCTGACGTAGCCGGGGATCATCATGAGCGCGCTGAGCGCCGCGAAGCCGAGGCTCGCGTCCATGCTCAGGCCCTTCTGCTGCAGCAACGTGGGCAGCCAGGTCTGCAGGCCCCAGTAACCCCAGTTGAAGGCGGAATTGAGCAGCAGCATCACCACGGTGATCATGCGGAGCCTGCCGCGCAGCAGGTCCAGCGGGTGGCCGGCGCGCTCGGTGGTGACCGTGAAGACCGCGTCGGCGTCGGGGCTGCCCAGCGCGCGCAGCACCGCCCGCGCCTCGTCCTGGCGGCCCCTGGCGGCCAGCCAGTAGGGCGACTCGGGCACCCAGGCCCTGATCGCGAACGCCCACAGGCCCGCCACCGCGCTGGCGACGACGACCACGTGCCATCCGAGGTCGCCCAGCCAGACCGAGGCGCCGATGGCGGCCAGCATGCCGATCGGCCAGCCGATCGACAGGTAGACCGCCGCCCGGCCCCGGCTCCTGGTGGGCAGCAGCTCCAGGAAGTAGGGGAAGGTGACGGTGTAGACACCCGCCAGGGCGAGCCCCGAGGCCACCCGCAGCGCGATCAGGGTCTCCACGTTCGGCGCGAACGCCGAGGCCAGCGCGATCACCCCGTAGGCGGCCAGGGACCAGAAGCAGGCGGGCCGGCGGCCGATCCGGTCGGCGACCGGCCCCCACACCAGCGCGCCGGGGATCATGCCGAACGCGACGGCCGACAGCACCAGTCCGATCCCGGCCTCGTCGACGCCGAAGGCCGTGCCGAGATCTCCGGACACGTAGATGAGGGCGAGCTGTTCCCAGGACTCGATGACGAACGCGACGAACAGCGCCAGCGCGATCAGGACGTGTCTGCGGGTGAACGGCATCCGGTCGAAGGCGGCGCCGATGGGCAGCGTCCGGGTTTCGGTGGCGGTCATGGGGCTCCTCGGGAGGGGGGCGCGAAGTCTTGCCGCACCATAGGTCCAGCCCCCTCCGGAAGAACTGTGCACTCCGCCCGCCGGACCGGGCACCAGGCGTGCAGCAGGCCCTGCCGCTTCAGGATATCCGCAGGTCAGACCGTGTTCTCATGGATGTGCACGATGAGCCACTCCCCCTCGACGAGCCGCAGCACCGCGGTGGTCCGCACGATCTCCGGCTCGCCCTCGGCGAAGTCCACGCGGAGCAGGTAGCGGGCCAGCGCCGTCTCCCCCCAGACGTCGACGACCTCGTCGTGGGCGCGTACCCCGGTCTCCTGCGGGCCGTCGGCGGGCCGGGCGTCCCGGACCTTGTCCAGCTGCGCCAGGCTGGTGATCAGCGTGGGGTCCGCCGAGTCCCAGATCGTCGCCTCCGGGTGCAGCAGCCGGTCGATCCCGGCCCGGTCACCACGCCCGTAGGCGTCGTACATCGCGGTGATGACCGCCCAGGCGGCTTCGCGTGCCACTTTCACATCTCCCTTGCAGAGTGGTTGTCTTCACACGGTATGGGTATACCGGAGCGCCCCCTCCCCTTTACAAAGTAGATCCATCGTAGGAGGTCCGGCGCCCGGGCGGCTCCACGCGACGCCGGCCGATGCCTGCCGGCACAGACATGCCGTCAACGCCCTCCGCCGTTCCCGCACCCCGAACAGCTCAGGACTCACCCGCCTGGACCGCGCCGGCAGCCGCACGGGGGGCGGGGCGCCTGGTGTCCACGTTGCCGGTCAAGGTCTTGAGGACGCCGGGTAGTTCCGCCACCGTTTCGGCGGGCAGACCGGTCACGGTCTCCTCCGCCAGGGCGCACCACAGCTGCTTGACCTGGTCGGCGAGCGCCCTGCCGCTGTCGGTGAGTTCGACGACGCTGGCGCGCTTGTCGGAGGGGGCGGGTCTGCGACGGATGTGGCCGGCGGCTTCGAGCTTGCGCGTCATGAGCGTGACGCTGGGCGGCTCGCAGCCGAGCGCCTCGCTGAGCTGGGCCTGGATCATCGGGCCGGTCCGGGCGAGTTCGAGCAGGAGCGCCTCCTGCCCGGGGTGCAGGCCGAGCGGGGCCAGCAGCGCGGCGGCCCTGGCCCGATGGCGCAGGCTCAGCAGGCGGATGGCCTGGTTGAGGGCGTCGGCTTGCTCGAAGTCCATGGGCTCTCCTTGACCAGATTAGTTATGTGCGTAATATTTATCCGCGTAACTAATCTTACATGACATCGAGGGAGCCGATATGACCGCGAAGGTCGCCGTCATCTACTACAGCTCGACAGGCAATGTGCACGCACTCGCGCAGGCCGTCGCCGAGGGCGCCGCCTCGGCCGGGGCCGAGGTGCGGCTGCGGCGGGTCGCCGAACTGGCGTCCGACAGCGCGATCGCCCAGAACCCGCAGTGGCGGCGGCACGCCGACGCCACCACGTCGATCACTCAGGCCTCGGTCGAGGACCTGGCGTGGGCCGACGCGTTCGCGTTCGGGACGCCGACGCGGTTCGGCGCGCCGGCCGCGCAGCTCAAGCAGTTCATCGACCAGGCCGGCGGGCTGTGGCAGGAAGGGGGACTGGCCGACAAGCCGGTGACGGCATTCACCTCGGCGTTCAACCGGCACGGCGGCAGCGAGGCCACGATCTTGTCGCTGGGCAATGTCTTCTACCACTGGGGGGCACTGATCGTCCCGCCCGGATTCACCGATCCGGCCGTGTACGCCGCCGGCGGCAACCCCTACGGCACGTCGTTCGTGACCGGCCCGACCGGGGACGGCCCGGACGCCGCGGCACTGGAGGCGGCCAGGTACCAGGGACGGCGGCTGGCCCGGATCACGATCCGGCTGCTGGGGGACGGCCGCGCCGCCGCGGACGACGGGAACCCCCGCGAAGCCATGGCCGGGACAACCTCCCGCACCGCGTGAGCGGCGGATCGACGAGGAGGAAGTCATGACAAGCACCAGCACCGCACCCCAGCGGGCCAGGCCGCACGCCGGCCCCGCCTGGCTGGTCCTGTCGCTGGCGTGTGCCTGCCAGTTCATGGTGATCCTGGACGCGTCCATCGTCAACGTCGCCCTGCCCTCGGTCCGCGAGGACCTCGGCTTCACACCGACCGGCCTGGCCTGGGTGGTGAACGGCTACCTGCTCGCCTTCGCCGGCTTCATGCTGCTGGGCGGCCGCGCCACCGACCTGGCCGGCCCGCGCCGGATGCTGGCCGCCGGGCTGCTGTTGTTCTCCGCCTCGAGTCTGGTCGGCGGCCTGGCGACCACTCCGGAGGTCCTGGTGGCGGCCCGCGTCGCGCAGGGCGTCGGAGCGGCCATGATGGCCCCGGCGACGCTGGCCGTGATCAACACCTTCTTCACCGAGCCGGGCGCGCGCGCCAAGGCGTTCGGCGCGTGGTCCGCCTCGGGCGGTGTGGGCGGGATGGCCGGCGCGGTCGCGGGCGGTGCCCTCACAACCGGCCTGTCGTGGCGGTGGGTCTTCCTCATCAACGTGCCGATCGGCGCGGTGCTGATCGTGGTGGCCGTGATGTCGCTGGCCGGCGCGCGGACCGGCCGGCGGGGATCGCTCGACCTCACCGGCGCGGTCACGGGGACGGCGGGACTGGCCGCGCTGATCTACGGGGTCATGCAGAGCGCCGATCACGGCTGGTCGTCCGGGCTGGTCGTCGGGCCGGTGGTGGCGGGCCTGCTCCTGCTCGCCGTCTTCACCGTGGTGGAGGCGCGTTTCGCCGCCCAGCCGATGATGCCCCTGCGGCTGTTCCGGATCCGAGGGGTGGCCGTCGGCAACGGCATGCTGCTGCTGTTCGGCGCGATCACCATCGCGATGTGGTACTTCACCTCGCTCTTCCTGCAGAACGTGCTCGGCTTCAGCGCGCTCCAGGCCGGGCTCGGGCAGACACCCGCGGCAGTGATGTTCATGGTGGTCGCGCGATGGGCCGCCGCCCTGCTGCCGCGGACCGGCGTGCGGCCCCTGGTGCTGGCCGGCAGCGCCTGTTTCCTGGCCGGTTTCGGCTGGCTCTCCCTGGCCCACGCCGACAGCGGCTACGTCACCAGCGTGCTCGGTCCTACGCTGCTCGTCGCGGTCGGCATCGGGCTGACCTTCCCCACCCTCATGGCCGCGGCGACCGCCGACGTTCCCGAGGGCGACGCGGGGATCATCGGCGGCCTGGCCAACACCGCCGGCCAGGTGGGCGGGTCGATCGGCCTGGCGGTGCTCGCGACGGCCGCCGGCGCCAGAGCCGCGTCGGAGGCCGGCGGGAGTTCCCCGGCCGACGCCCTCGCCGCCGGCTACGGCCTGGTCTTCCTCATGGCGGCCGGGCTCGGCCTGGCCATCGCGGCGGTCAGCCTGCTGCTGCCGCGGCACCGGCGCGGCTAACGCGGATCGGTCCCGCTGACGATCTCCTCGCGGGTGAGCCGCGACAGCGTCCGTACGGCGCGCAGGAAGCTCTCGCGCTCACCCTCGGGCAGCCGGGCGAGCAGGCGGTCCTCGTTGGCCTGGATGCCGGCCCGTACCGATCGGCAGACCTCACCGCCCCGAGCGGTGATCGCGAGGACGCGTGCCCGCCGGTCCCGGGGGTCGGGATCGCGGGTGATGAGCCCCGCCTCCTGCAGCCTGTCGAGGGTGCTGATGATACGGGTCTTGTCGGCGCCGATCGCCTCCGCCAGAGCGGCCTGGGTGCGCACGGCGTTGTCCTCGAGGGCGGCGAGCACCGCGTACGCCCACATGGAGATCCCGTGCGCGGCCAGCACGGGCTGCTCGGCGGCGATGAGCGACTGCACCAGGGGGTGGAGCATCGCGGCGAGGTCGCGACGGTCTGTCATGGAGTAATGGTACGCGTTGACAGATTATAAGCCAATGTAGATCATATGCGAATGCCTACTAATTCTGGCGTCCGCCTGATCCGCGGAAGCCGCCTCACACAGGCGGTCGACTACGCCTACGCCGCCGTCGCGGACGCGCCCGTGCGCTCCATCTGGGTGGCCGGTGCGTGCCCCCTCGACCTCGACGGCAACACCGTCGCCGTCGGCGACTACGCCGGCCAGACCCACCAGGTGATGCGCAACCTCGTGACCGCCCTGGAGGACGCCGGCGCGTCACTGACCGACGTCGCCAAGACCACCGTGTACGTGGCCTCCTCCCGCCAGGCCGACCTGGTCGCCGCCTGGGCGGTCTACCGCGAGTACATGGGCGGGCACGACGTGCCCAGCACGCTGCTCGGCGTCGCCGCCCTCGGCTACAAGGACCAACTGGTCGAGGTCGAGGCCACGGCGGTGATTCCCGGCTGATGGATGCCCGGCCTTCCGAGCGTGGCGGGATCCGCGCCACGCCCGGCCGGCTCCTGTGGGCCTCCGGCATCGGCGTCCTCGACACGGCGGCCCGCGTGTGGCCCCTGCCGTACCAGCCGGAGGGCTCCCCCTGCCTGTGCAGCGACCAGGAGCGCGACGATCTCGGCTATTTCATCGAGCCCAACCGGTCGATCACCGTGTACGCGGTGCTGCCCGCCCCGTCCGGCAGCCCCTCCACCGCCACGGTCCTCACCCCGGTGGGTCCGCCCATGCCGGACGTGCCCATCAGCGACGCGGCGCCCGAGGGCGACTCCTCCGGCACCGACGCCGTCAACGACCCGCTGTCGCAGCGCCGCGCCCAGGCGGTACAGAGCGCCCTGGCGGCGCTGCTGACACGTGGGGGCGTGCGATTCCAGGCTCGCGGGTACGGCTCCCGCCGCCCCCTGTACGGCAACGACACCGACGAGGGCAAGCGCCGCAACCGCCGGGTGAGCGTCACCTTCACCAAGCCCCGGCCCAAGTCCGAGCAGGCGGACCCGGCCGAGGACCTCGCGCAGACGCTCGCGCCGGAGGCGGGCGAGCCCGAGGGTCGGCCGGTCGCCATGAAGATCACCGGGCTGCGACGTCACCGCCATGCGTGACGCGCTGGCGGCCACCGGGCGCCCGATCGTGCACAGCCTGTGCAACTGGGGGGAGGAGAGCGTCTGGACCTGGGGGATGTCGACGGGCAACCTCTGGCGCACGACGGGCGACATCCAGGCGGACTGGGGCTCCGTCACGAGCATCCTGGACCAGCAGGTCTGACCCACCGTGTCCACCGTCGCCGGGGCGCCCGCGGTGCCCCGGCGACGAGTGACCGCCGGCCTGCCGCTCACCATCGGTTTGACGCCCGTCCCCACCGGAGGCTCTGCGTCTCTCGGCAACGACACCGGACCGTCACGAGGCTGAGGTCCGCTCAGCTCCCGGCTTCGGCGCGGGTGAAGACATGCGAGCGGCCGATCGGGCTGAAGCCCCGGCGGGCGTACCAGGTGTGCGGCCAGTCGTCGGGGTCGGCGAGCAGGAAGACCAGGCCGTGGACCGAAGCGTGTCGCAGGGCGGTGCCGAGGATGATGTCCGCGTAACCGCGCCGGACGTGGGTGTCGGCGGTGACGACGTCCTCGATCTGGGCGATCCCCTGGGCCGCGTCGAGGTAGAGGTCGGCCCAGGCGCCGACAGTGCCGTTCTCGTCGCGGACGGCGAGAAAGCGGACCTGCTCGGCACCGCGGAGCCGGGCTGTTCGGCGGTCGGCGAGCTGGTGGACAACAGCGTCATCGGCCTGGGGCATCCAGATGCGGAGCTGGCGGATCATCGCGGGCCGCAGGTCGGCGGGGGCGACGGTCTGTGCGAGCGCACCAGGGACGGGAGCGGTGCCGGAGTGGGTCATGACGAGCTCGATCGCGTGGGCATAGCCGGCTGCGGTGAGGGCGGGCGCGCAGAAGGCGCCGACGGCGTCGTCGAGGACCGTGATCCGACGGTGGCGCAGGTGGCCGAGTGCCTTATCGGCCAGAGCCGGGAGGTCGGAGGGGGCCGTCGGCCCCTCGATGACGAGCTGGTTGTGCTCGCGGGATGCCGCGTACTCCTGGTCCAGGACCGCCACGCCGCCGGGAATCTCGATCACCGCGGCGGCCTGACGCCGGGCGAAGGACGCGCGGAAGGCCGCGATGCGCTGGAGATCAGTGGCTGACATGCGATCAGTCTATGGATCGATGCCGCCCTGGAGTGATCGTGGAGAGAGCCTCAGTGAGGGGTGTGCCCTGTCCGGTCGCCCCGGCGGCACCCTGCTCCACCGATGTAGTACGCGTTCAGTATGTTGCCGTAAAAGCCCAGGAGTGTGTTTCCGGGGCCGACGCACAGGTGGTAGTCGTTCGTACTACCGCCCCCACTGACATCGACATGCACGAGAATGGTCGTCGGCCCGCAATGGCCGTATACGGCGAATCGCGTCTCTCTTACCTGATTGACGAAGAAACCGCACCGGGGAGCGTCCGCGCTCTCCTGTCGGGCCGCCGGGCCGTTCGCCGGCGCGGCGTGGGCCGGGCTCGCGGACGTCGCCATCAGGCCCGCGACGAGCACGGCCGAGGCCACCGCGGAGACGGCCCGCAGTCGTGACTGATCAGTGGTGGAAGTCAGGAGCGCCATGGATTCGAATGTACGCGAGACTTTCCGGATGCGCGGAGAATTCCGACCATAATAATTCCGCGAATTGGGCCGATACAATTAGCTTTGCGGGGAATTATGAGATGGCTGCTGAACGCGAAAAATCGAGATGGTCACCTCCGGGGCCGAGCAGGCCGGCCCAGCTCGTGGGCGAGCTGCTCCAGCTCTGCCCCGCCCGCCATCAGGGCGGTCAGCTCCTCTCGGGTGATGTCCGCCTTGCCGTACTCACCGAGGCTGGTCCCCCGGTTCAGCAGCAGGAACCGGTCGCCGATCGGGTAGGCGTGATGGGGGTTGTGGGTGATGAAGACGACCCCCAGGCCCCGGTCGCGGGCCTGGGCGATGTAGCGGAGCACCACCCCGGCCTGCTTGACCCCCAGGGCGGAGGTCGGCTCGTCCAGGATGAGCGCCCGGGCGCCGAAGTGGACGGCGCGGGCGATGGCCACGGACTGGCGCTCGCCGCCGGACAGGGTGCCCATCGGCTGGTCGACGTCGCGGATGTCGATGCCCATGGAGCGCAGCTCCTCGCGGACGGTGCGCCTGGCCCCGGCCACGTCGAAGCGGCGGAACGGGCCCCGGCCGAGCCGCGGCTCGGCACCGAGGAAGAAGTTCCGCCAGACCGACATCAGCGGGATCATCGCCAGGTCCTGGTAGACCGTGGCGATGCCCCGGTCCAGGGCGTCACGGGGGCTGGTGAAGGCGGCCGGCGCCCCGTCCACCAGATACTGCCCGGAGTCGGGGGCGTGGACGCCCGCCAGGATCTTGATCAGTGTGGATTTGCCCGCGCCGTTGTCGCCCAGGACGCAGGTCACCTCCCCCGCGCGCACCCGCATGGAGACCTCCCGCAGCGCGATCACGCCGCCGAACGTCTTGCCCGCGGAGCGGACCTCCAGCAGGCAGGGGGGCGGCTGCCCGGTGC
>NZ_JBSFPS010000026.1:0-53944 GCF_053588315.1 Streptosporangium sp. NPDC003464
GCTACCAGACCCGCGACGTCGTCGAGGCCATGTACAGCGACTCGGGAGTCGTCCTCGACGTGCTCCGCGTGGACGGCGGCGTGACGGCCAACCGGCTGTGCATGCAGCTCCAGGCCGACGTCCTGGGGGTGCCGGTGTCCAAGCCGGTCGTGGCCGAGACGACCGCGCTCGGCGCCGCCTACGCGGCGGGCCTGGCACGGGGCTTCTGGCAGTCGACCGACGCGCTCAAGCAGAACTGGAACGAGGCCGAGCGCTGGCAGCCGGAGTGGTCCGACGAAGAGCGTGAGCGGGGCTACGCCGGCTGGAAGAAGGCCGTGGAACGCACGCTGAACTGGGTCGAGGTCGACTGACCGGCCGGCGGCCGGGCCCCGCCTCTCCGCGAGACCACGCTCGCCCCTGAAGGACGAGACCACGCTCGGCCCTGAGGAGAGGAGGCCCTACCGTGGGATCTGCAGCATTGGGACCGCAGTACCGGGCGACGGCGCTGCGGGAGATGAGCGAGAACCACTACGACGTGCTGGTCGTCGGCGGTGGAGTCGTCGGCGCGGGGGCCGCGCTCGACGCGGTGTCCCGCGGTCTGTCGGTCGCGCTGGTCGAGGCCCGTGACTGGGCGGCCGGCAGTTCGAGCCGGTCCAGCAAGCTGATCCACGGCGGCCTGCGCTATCTCGAGCAGCTCGACTTCCGGCTCGTCCGGGAGGCGCTCAAGGAGCGCCACCTGCTGCTGACCCGGCTGGCGCCCCATCTCGTCCACCCCGTCCCGTTCCTCTTCCCGCTCACCCACCGGATCTGGGAGCGCTTCTACATCGGCGCGGGCATGACCCTGTACGACCTCCTGGGCGGGCTGCGGTCGGCCGTCCCGCGTCACCGGAACCTGAGCCGCCGCCGCGCCCTTGAGGAGGCTCCCGGGCTGAGCCCCGACGCCCTCGTCGGAGCCCTCCGGTATCACGACGCGCAGACCGACGACGCGCGCATGACGCTGACGCTGGTGCGGACGGCCGCGCGCTACGGCGCCACCGTCGTGAGCAGGGCACGCGCGACCGGCCTGCTCCGCGAGGGCGCCCGGGTCACGGGAGCGCGCGTCGCCGACCTCGAAAGCGGCCAGGAGGTCACCGTCCGCGCGCGTCAGGTGATCAGCGCCACCGGGGTCTGGACGGACGAGACCTTCGTGATGGCGGGCGTCCGGGGGAGCCACACCATGAGGCCGTCGAAGGGCGTGCACCTCGTCGTGCCGCGTGACCGGATCGGGCTCCGCAGCGCGATGATCCTGCGGACCGAGAAGAGCGTGCTCTTCGTGCTCCCGTGGGGACGGCACTGGATCATCGGGACCACCGACACGCAGTGGAACCTCGACAAGGACCGCCCGGTGGCCAGCCGCGCCGACATCGACTACCTGCTCGACCACGTCAACGCGGTGCTGCGCCGGCCGCTGACCCACGACGACGTCGAAGGCGTCTACGCCGGGCTCCGCCCGCTGCTCGCCGGCGACTCGGCGGACACCGCGAAGCTCTCGCGCGAGCACCTGGTCACGGTCCCCCTCCCGGGCCTGGTGGTCGTCGCCGGCGGCAAGTACACCACCTACCGCGTGATGGCCAGGGACGCCGTCGACATGGCCGCGCGAGAGCTCGGCACCGCCGTACCGGAGTCGGTCACCCACCGGGTCCCGCTCCTCGGGGCGGCCGGGTACGAGGCGCTGTGGAACGGGCGGCACGGCCTGGCCGGGCGCTCGCGGCTGAGCGTCGCCTCGGTGGAACGGCTCCTGCGCCGCTACGGGTCGGAGGTCGAGGAACTGCTGGACCTGGTCGCCGCCGACCCCGCGCTGGGGCGGCCGCTCCACGGGGCGCCGGGCTACCTGGGGGCCGAGGCCGTCTACGCGGCCTCGCACGAGCAGGCGCTGCACCTGGAGGACGTGCTGACCCGCCGTACCCACGTCTTCATGGAGGAGCGGGACCGGGGCCTCGCCGCCGCGGCCGAGGTGGCCGCCCTCATCGCCCCGGTCCTCGGCTGGGACGACGACACGGTGCGGCGCGAGACGGAGCGGTACCGGCTGCACGTCCAGGCGGAGCTCGCCGCCGAGCGGCGGCCGGACGACGTGGCGGCGGCGGAGGCCCTGCGCGCCGTCCCGGAACCGTCCGTCTGAGCCGACGGGACCCGGACGGCCGCTGCCATGATCGGTTCCAGCGGGCACCACCCGGCCGGGCACCCGTAAGGTGGGGTCCCAATTGCCGGGCTCGGAATCGATGGCGGGAATCGTGGGTGATTGGGAACGGCCGCCGGCCATGCTCGCCGGCCGGTACCGGCTGGAGGAGCTGATCGGCCGGGGCGAGACGGGCGAGGTGTGGCGCGGTCATGATCTGCGGCCGGGCTGGCCGGTGGCGGTCAAGATCCTGTCGCCGCGGGTGGCCGACATCTCGATGCGCGAGCGGTTCGCCCGGGAGGCGCGGACCGCCGCCCGGGTCGTCCACCCCAACGTGGTGACGGTGTTCGACGTGGGCGAGCACGAGGGCCGGCCGTTCCTGGTGATGGAGCTGCTGACCGGCCGCGATCTCGCCACCGAGCTGGCCGAGAACGGGCCGCTGAGCGTCCCGGCGATGTGCCGCCTGGCGGGGCAGGCGGCGCTCGGGCTGGACGCCGCGCACCGGGCCGGAGTCGTGCACCGCGATGTCACCCCGGCCAACCTGCACCAGAGCGCGGACGGCGTGCTCAAGGTGGTCGACTTCGGGACGGCCCGGGTCGCGACCGAGGCCGCGGTACGGCTGACCTCAGGGAAGAGCGGCATCGGCACGGCCGCCTACCTGTCGCCCGAGCAGGTTCTCGGTGGGGCAGGGAACGCGGCCTCCGACCTCTACGCGCTCGGCTGCGTCTGTTACGAGCTGCTGTGCGGGCGTCCCCCGTTCACCGGGCCGGCGACGGAGCTGGCCGCCCAGCACGTCCACAACCGCCCGGACCCGCCCAGCCGGTACCGCCCGGACGTCCCGGCGGAGCTGGAGAGGCTGGTGCTGGCCCTGCTGGAGAAGGACCCGGCCGCCCGGCCCGCCAGCGGCGAGGTCGTCCGCCGGGTGCTGGCCGACGTCGCACGCCACGCGACGCCACGCGTCCATGACACCGCGGCGCACCGCGTCCGTGACACCGCGGCGCACCGCGTCCGTGACACCGCGGCGCACCGCGTCCGTGACACCGCGGCGCACCGTGTCCATGAGGGCGCGGTGTCCCGGGGCTCCGGCGTCGAGGCGCCCCGGGCCCACGACACGGTGAGGCCCCGGGGCCATGAGGCCGTGCCGCTCCGGGCTCCCGGCGCCGAGGCGCCCCGGGCCCACGAGACCGCGGTGTTCCCCGTGCCGGACCTCGGCCCGGCGGCGGAGCCCGGCGCTCCGGGGGAGCCTCGGGCGGCGGGACCCGCGCCGGGCCGCCTGCGGAGGTGGCACGCGGGGGCCGCGCTGGGTGTGGTCGCCGTGCTCGTGGCCGGGGCCCTGTGGACGTCGGCCCCGTCGGATCCGGTGAGCTCGGTCACCACCGTCGCGGTCCCGTCCGGAACGCCGTCCGCGCCGCGGTCACCGTCGCCGACCGCCTCGCGGAGCTCGGCCCCGTCCCCGGCCCCCAGCCGGACCCGGCCGTCGCCGCGATCGGCGGCGGAGGAGTGGCGGGCGCGGCTGCTGGCCTTCGGCCGTGCCGTCACCGACCAGGAACGGCGCGGAGGCATCGACCCCAAACTGGCCCGCAAGGTCCGGGAGAAGATCGCCAAGATCGCCCGGAAGATCCAGGAGGGCAAGAACGGGGATGTCCGCGACGAGCTGCGTGAGCTCGGCCGTGACCTGGTCAAGGCGCGGCGGGAGGGCAGGCTCGCCTCCGAAGGGCCGCTCGTCGCCTTCCTGCGCGAGTCCGGGGTCGATCTCACCTCGCGCGGCCGCCACTCCGACGATGACGACGACTGACCCGCCGCCCGCCGGGTCCGCCGGACCCGCCCTCGCCGGAGCGGGGGCGGGGGTGGCATCGGGGGACCCGCGTCAGGGGGCCGCGTCGAGAGGCCCGCGTCAGGGGACCTGCCCGGCATCCGGCAGGGTGGCGCTGAGCAGGCGCGCCCGGGTCAGCACCTCCTCCGCCTCCGCGTGGCTGCCGAGATCCTCCAGGAGCTGACCGAGTTCGGTCAGCGAGCCGGCGAAGGAGCGGCGGTGCAGGGCCGGCTCCCGGATGGCGAGCCCGCGGTCGATCTCGACGGCGCGGCGGCGGTGGTCGAGCGCCTCGCCGGCGCGGCCCGCCTGACGCAGGTAGCCGGCCAGCTCGCCGAGCGCCCATGAGAGCAGGGGCAGCTGCTCGGGCTCGTCCTCGACGGCGGCGGTGAGGAGATCCACGGCCTTCTGCTGGACCACGACGGCCTCGTCCAGGCGGAGCAGGTCGTCCAGGCAGGTGGCCATGAGGCAGAGCGCGCGGGCGCAGGGGGACGCCGAGGCGTCCGGCTGCCGCATCGACATGATCTCCCACAGCGTGACCGCCCGGATCAGGTGCTCCAGGGCCGCCTCCGGCTGCCGGGCGCCGACCAGCTGCTCGCCGAGGGCGGTGAAGGCGTCGACCGGGTCGTCCGCCGCCGCGAGCAACCTGTCGGTCACCGTCTCGGTGTCGCGGCGCAGGCAGCTCAGGACGAGAAGCTGCCTGCGCAGCGTCACCGCGAGCTTGGCGCCGTGGCCGAGGTCGTCCCAGATGGAGGCCGCCCGTTCGAGCAGGGGCAGAGCCTTCTCGTGGTCCTCCTGGTCGCAGTGCCGTACGGCGAGGCTGTCAAGCTCGTCGGCGAGCCTGCCCAGGTATGAGCCCGGGTCGAGGGACGCGAGGTCCTCGTAGAGGTCCACGGCCCGGGCCGTCGCCCGGACGGCGCGCCCGTGGTGCCCGGCGTCCGCCGCCCGGGCGCCCAGGTGGGACAGGGCCTCCGCCATTCCCGCCCGCCGGCCGGCCGTTCCCGCCGGATGCTCGGCCGCCGTCGCCCAGTGCTCCGCCGTCCCCGTCCGCCGGCCGGCCGTTCCCGCCGGGTGCCCGGCCGCCGTCGCCAGGTGGTCCGTCTCGGCGGGGGAGGCCCCGCCGTACAGGTCGGCCGCCAGCTGCGCCGCGGCCACCGCCTCCTCGGGGCGGCCGAGCAGGGCCAGGTAGACGCTCTGCGCGACCCACGCGTCGGCCAGGCCGGATCGGGAGCGGTCCGGGGCGCGCCAGGCCAGCTCCCCGTACAGGGTGAGAGCCCGCTCCAGGCAGGCGGCCGCCCGATCCGGCCGCCCCAGCCGCTCGTGGTAGCGGCCCAGGCTGTGCAGCGCCTGGGCGAGGTCGTGGCCGTGGTCGCCGTCACCGTCGCCGTCGGAACGCAGGCGCTCCAGCAGGCTCACGGCGCGCTCACCCGAGGTGGCCGCCTGCTCGAACTGCCCGCACTCCTCCCGCAGGAGGCTCAGGAAGCCCAGGGTGGCGGCCAGCCCGGCCGCCCAGCCGGGGTCGGCGTCGTAGAGGCGCTGGAGGAGCTCCACCGACTCACGCACCGCCTCCGCCGCCTCCGTGGCCCGGCCGGCGCCCCGGAGGCTGATGCCGAGGTTGTGCAGGGCGGTCGCCAGCCGCGCGGGGTCGCCGATCTCCCGCAGCAGCGCGGTGGCCGCGGCGGCGGCCTCGACCGCCTCCGCGCTCCGGCCCATCGCGGTCAGGACGACGCCCAGCCGTTCCTGGACGTCGGCCCGGGACTCCTCGCTGCCCGGGCACTCCCCGTAGAGCGCCGCGGACTCCTCCAGCGCGGAGACCGCGGCCCCGTGCTGCCCGCTCTCTTCGAGGTCCCAGCCGAGGCGGTCGAGGGCGCGGGCCAGCTCCGGGGTCCAGCCGGAGTCGCCGTCGCGGGCCTCCCGGCACAGGGCGACGGCCTGGCGCATCGCACCGGCGGCGTCGCCGAGCCGGCCGAGCTCACGGTGGACGTGGCGCAGGTTGTGCAGCGAGCGCAGCAGCTCCGGGCGGTAGCCGGCCGGGTCGGCGCCCGCGAGCGCCCGGTACATCCCGGTGGAGGTCAGGACGGCCTCCAGCGCGCTCGCGGGCTCGCCCAGCCGCAGGTCGATCCCGGCCATGCCGTCCAGGGCCAGGGCGTGCCGGAAACGCAGGTCCAGGCCGTCCTGGCCGAGCCCGGCGTACGCCCGGACGGTCTCGACGGCCACCTGCCTCGCCTCGTCCCACAGCTCGCTCGCGGTCAGCTCCTCCCGGAGCTCCTGCAGGGCCTCGGCCACGGCGAGGCGGTGCAGGGGCGGCAGCCGGCGGGCCCGCTCCAGCGCCCGCCTCGCGGTGCCGAGGGCGGCCTCGCGGTCGCCCTCCTCCCGTTGCAGGCCGAGCAGGTGGTTGAGGCCGGCGAGCTGTTCGTAGTCCGTCTCCCAGCCGTCGTCGGCCCGCCCCGCGTGGACCCCGTCCTCGGCCGGGTTCATCGATGTCTCCCTCACCCTTCCACCTTCGCGGCTGCCGCTTGTCCTTCGCTTGAAAGCGGGTGAACGCCGGTGAACGCCGGTCGGGGAGGGCGCGGAGAGGGAGACGGCTCAGCGGGTCGAGCCGGCGCGCCGTCCGGGCCGCCGTCCCGCGATGTACGGCACCCCTTTCCGGGGTACCTCTGACGCATGACCTCACCACTGAAGGACCCGCTGGCGGGTCTCGACCCCTTTGACATCTTCGACACCGAGGCGGCCCGCCTGGACCGCCACTTCTCCCGGCTCGACGACGAGGGCTGGGAGCGCCCCTCGCGGTGCGCGGGCTGGTCGGTCCGCGACGTCCTGGGCCATCTGGCCGGCGAGGAGCTGTACAACCACGCCTGCCTGGACGGCGACGTCCAGGGCTTCACCGCGATGCTCGGGCGCGAGGGCGTCACCGGCGGCTTCAACGGCTTCAACGACTGGTGCGTACGGCGCAGCCGCGGCATGCCCGTGGAGGAGGTGCTGGAGGAGTGGCGGCGGGCGAACGGCGAGACGCGCGGGCGCATGCGCGCGCTCGGCCGCGACGCGGAGCTGCAGACCCTGGCCGGCCCGTATCCGGTGGGCCTGCAGACCTTCCACTACGACTCCGAGTACGCCACCCACGCCGACGACGTGGGCGCTCCCGTGCCGGACGACGAGGCCGGCGAGCGGGCCCGGTGGCGGGCCGAGGTGGCCGCCGCCGTGCTGGCGGAGCAGGGGTCGCAGGCGCAGGTCGAGCTGACCGCCGAGCGGATCTGGGTGCACGCCGCCGGCGCGACCGCGCAGCTGTCCGCCCCGGAGTTCGTCGAGGCGACGGTGGGCCGGCTGCCGGACGGCCACCCGCTCGACCGCAGGCTCAGGGCGGCCCTGCGCTGCCTGGCCTGATCACTCACGGGTCCGGGGCGGCCGCCCCCGCCCTCCACCCCGCCCCGCCGGACGTCCCCGGGGACCCCGGCCCCGCCGGACGCCTCCGATGCCCCCGCCCCGCCGGACGTCCCCGGTGACCTTGCCGAAAGTCAATGCCGATCGGTGACGACCGGCGACTGCCCGCCTGACCTCCCGGTTCCTACAGTCGTTCGCGACCTGCAGGGACGATGTGGAGGAAATGTGAGCGATCAGATCGAGGACGTGCCCGACGTCAGCGCCGAGCTGTACCGCGAGATAACCGAGTTCGCGCAGAGCACCCCGCCCTGGTTCCAGACGCTGGCCGAGATCGGCACGGAGGCCGTGCTGCTGCTGTTCGCGGCGCTCTTCCTCGCCGCCTGGTGGCGGGCCCGGAGCCAGGACACCCGGACGATGACGCTGGCCCTGCTCGCCCCCGTCGCGATGGTGGCGGCCTACGTGATCAGCGAACTCTCCAAGGGCCTGATGGAGGAGGACCGGCCCTGCCGGGTCCTGCGCGGCGTCTCCGCCATCGCCGAGTGTCCTCCGTACGGGGACTGGTCCTTCCCCAGCAACCACGCGACGCTCGTCGCCGCCGCGGCGGCCGCCCTGACCGTCGCCTGGCGGCGGACCGCCCCCTACGTGCTGGTCCTCGCCGTGCTGGGGGCCTTCTCCCGGGTCTTCGTCGGCGTGCACTACCCGCACGACGTCATCGCGGGCTCCCTGCTCGGCGCGGTGGTGGCGCCGCCGCTGATGCTGGCCCTGACACCCCTGCTCACCCCGCTCGTGGCGCGCCTGCGTGCGGGAGGCCCGCTGCGCCCGGCGCTCACCGCGGCGGCGGCCGCGGACCGCGCCGGGCACGCCCGGAGGGGCTAGCCGCGCTCGACCAGATCGGCCTCGTGGGCGATGACGGCGGCCTGTACTCGGTTGCGCACGCCGAGCCGGCCCAGGATCGTGCTGACGTAGGTCTTCACGCTGCCCTCGACCAGGTGCAGGCGCTGGGCGATCTCCGCGTTGGACATGCCCGCGCCGACCAGGCCCAGGACCTCGCGCTCACGCCTGGTGAGGACCTCGATCCGCTCGCGGGCGGCGTCCGCGCGCGCCATGCGCCCGCCGGCCAGCTCGCCGATCACCCGGGCGGCCACCTTGGGCGACAGGTAGGCGCCGCCCTCGGCCGCCGCCCGCACCCCCAGCAGGAACTCCCGGGGGTCTCCGGTCTTGAGCAGGAACCCCGCGGCGCCGTCGGCGAGCGCCCGCGCGATGTAGGAGTCCTTGCCGAAGGTGGTCATGATCAGGACCGCCGTCCCGGGCACCGCCCGGCGGATCTCGGCGGTCGCGGCCAGCCCGTCGAGCTCCGGCATGCGGATGTCGACCAGGGCGACGTCCGGCCGGTGGGCGCGGACCAGCTCGACCAGCGCCCGCCCGTCCCCGGCCTCGGCGACCACCTCGATCTCGGGGTCGGCCGACAGGATCATCCGCACCCCCGCGCGGATCACGGTCTCGTCGTCGGCCAGCACCACTCGGATCAATGTCTTCCCTCCTGCCGGGTGGTCGCCGGCCGGGCCGGGGCGGCGGGCAGGAAGTCCTTGCCCGCCAGCCGGCCGTCCTTGAAGCACAGCCGGTAGAGCTCCCCCCGGTCCCCGCCGAACGGGTTGCGGTGCGCGCCGTAGTGGAGGCACTCGGCCCCGTCGGGCACCGGTGGTCCCGGCCGCCCCACGGCGTCGGCCCGGGTCCGGGCCGGCAGCACCGCCTCCACCTCGCTCCGATTCTGCCCCACCCACAGCCGGTCGAAGTCGGCGGGCGGCAGGGCGGAGGTGACGGTGTCGTAAGTCATGAACCCGCCCACGCCCACCGCCGCGCCCGCGCAGGTCGCCACGGCCGCGCCGATCGCCAGGGTGCGGGCGCGGCGCACCCGCCGCCGCGCCTGCTGCAGGCGGACGGCGGACGGCGACGGGATCCGGCTCTCCCCGGCCGGGCCCGGCACGTGCGGCAGCCGTGCCGTCACCTCGAAACCGTCGCCGCACCGGCCCGCCCGGAGGGACCCGCCGCACAGGCGGACCCGCTCGGCCAGGCCGATCAGCCCGTGGCCCCCTCCCGCGATCAGGCCCTCCCGGCCCTGGTCCCCTCCGCGGCCGGGCACCGGGCCCGCGGGCGGCGCGCCGTTGGTCACGGTCACCACGGTCTCGCCCGCCAGATGGTCGAGCCTGACCGTCACCGGTGCCCCCGCGGCGTGCTTGACCGCGTTCGTCAGCGCCTCCTGCACCACGCGGTAGACGGCGCGCTCCACCATCGGGGTGGGCCACCCGTCCTCCCGCACGCCGTGCGCCTCGACCGGGACGCCGGAGGCGGCGGCCCGCCGCACCAGCTCCGCGACGCTCTCCCCGGGCAGGTCCGGCGCGGCCGGGGCGGTGTCGTCGCGGAGCACCTCGATGATCTCCTGGAGGCGCTCGGAGGCGGCGGTGACCGCCCTGCGGGCCTCGCCGGCCGCGTCGCGATGGCGGGCGTCGAGGTCCGGCGCGACTTCGAGCCCGCCGATCCGCAGCGCGATCAGGCTCAGCTCGTGCCCGAGCAGGTCGTGCATGTCCCCGGCGATGCGCGTGCGCTCGCGCAGCCGGGCCTGTTCGGCCACGATCCGCTGGGCGCGCTCCAACTGCTCGGCGCGTTCCCAGCCCGAGCGGGCCAGCTCCAGATGCTGGTGCCTGCCCCGCCCGGTCAGCCAGGGGACGGCCCCGAACAGGGCGACCCCCACGACCGCGACGAACCCGACCGCGGAGCCGCCGGTCAGGACGGACGCGAGAACCGCTGTCACGGCGGCCGTCCCGGCCAGCCCGAGCAGCCCGGGCCGCGTCCGCGCCGTCCGTACGCCCGCCAGATAGCTCATGACGACCATCGCCGGGAAGAAGGGGACGACGCCCACCGCCGTTTCGCCGCGGGACAGCAGTGAGATCCCCCACAGCGCCGCGGTGAGGAGCATCGACGCCGGTGGGAAGGGCCGGCCGAGCGCCACCGCCGCACCCACGAGGACCAGCCCCGCCGTCACCTCCCACCAGGCGTAGGCGTCCTCGGCGGAGGTGCCTCCCGCCCACAGCACGGGCAGGCACACAGCCGCCCACAGCAGGGTCTCCGTGAGCACGTGATACCGGCTGATCCGGTCAGCCGCCGACTTCCTCATCCGGTTGACGCTACCCAGTCGCCAGGGGGCGGCTCCACCGCCGGGAGTCAGGCAGGGCTCGGGGGCGGCGGTCCCTTCCCCACCGGTCCGTGGGGGCGGTCCTCACCGGTCTGCAGGGTCGGTCCCACCGGCGCGGGCGGGGAACCCACACCCGGCCCCGTTCGTCACTTCTCATGCGGTCTCCTGCGGCTCCTCGACGACGAAAGGCCTCACCCCGTGCGTAGCTCGTTCTTCGGAAACCTGGACCAGGGCCAGGTCCCCGGCCACTTCGCCCTGCAGAACTCCAAGATGCTGCGGGTGCAGCTCAACGGGGAGGTGCTGGCGCGGCAGGGGTCGATGGTCGCCTTCCAGGGGCAGATGGACTTCGACTACGAGGGGTCCGGCGGGGTCGGGCGGTTCCTGAAGAAGATGGTCACCGGTGAGGGCGCGCCGCTGATGCGGGTCCGCGGGCAGGGCGCGCTCTTCGTGGCCAACAACGCCGACGACGTGCACCTGTTCTATCTGGAGAACGAGGCCATCACCGTCAACGGGACCAACCTGCTGGCCTTCGACCCGCAGCTCGCCTGGGACATCCAGCGGCTGCAGGGCGCCGGCATCGCCACCGGCGGCCTGTTCAACACCACGGTCCAGGGCACCGGCTGGGTGGCGGTCACCGCGCACGGCGCGCCGGTGCTGCTCGACACCTCCTACGCGCCGACCTTCGCCGACAGCCAGTCCGCGGTCTGCTGGAGCGCCGGGCTGCGGGTGGGCGTCAACCGCACCCTCAAGGCGGGGGCGCTCATCGGGCGGGGGAGCGGTGAGGCCGCGCAGCTCGCCTTCCAGGGGCAGGGTTTCGTCCTGGTCCAGGCCAGCGAGGGCCCGATCGTCCCGCAGTCCAACGGCTGACCGGCGCGGCGGGGCGCTCCTCCTTCTTTTGGAGAGCTTTGCCGGCACGAGCTATAAGGCGCCCCGCGGTGGACAGGGACTCCCTGTGTGTCGATGATCGCGTCTCCCCGGTCGCCGGACGGTCCGCGCCGCCCCGGCCGAGGGGCCTTTTCGAGGACGGGGCAACCCCATGACTGAGAGCGACCCGGAGAGCACCTCCCCCGAACCCCCGGCCCAGGTGCCGGACGACCGGGCGGACGCCGCCGGCGCCGGAGCCCCCACCGGCATAGATCCCGAGGGTCCCGCGCCGCACATCCCCGACGACCGCAAGGGCGCCGCCGGATCCGAGGCGTGGCATCCCGAGGACCGGGGCGACGACGGGGGGTGACCGCCGCTCCGGCGGGCCCGGCCGATCACGCGGACGGCCCGCCGTACCCGGGGAGTCCGGGTACGGCGGGCCGTCCGCGCGGTGCCGGCCCGCCGGCGGGGCGGTGCCGGGCCGCGGCCGGTCCGGGTCAGCCCTCGACGTCGGTCTCCCGGTGCGGAGCGCCGACGGGCTTGGACTCGGGCGATCCGCGCTGGCGCAGGTAGATGGAGAAGACGACCATCGACAGCACGGCCAGCAGCTCCGACTGCCAGTTCTGCAGGGTGCGGTCCCAGAAGTCGCCCGAGGTGACGTAGCCGCCCCAGCTAAGGGGGTCCTGCAACTGGGCGAGCTGCTGCTCGTTGTAGCTCGCCCGGCCGGCCACCGACTGGCCCAGCCACGACAGCACGAAGATCACGCCCATCAGCACGCCGAGGGAGTTGCCGTACAGCGTCTGCCGGAGCCCGGTCGCCCTGGCCCACTGCGGGCTGCCGGGCTCGGCGTGCCGTCCGGTCTTCTGCTCGGCGTCGCTCCCCCCGCCCTCATCGCCGGGCTTCTTCGACTCCGGGGAGCCCCGCTGCACCAGCCAGACCGTGGCGAGGATGAACAGCAGGAACTGCAGATACTCCGACTGCCAGTTCTCCGCGACGTCGACGGCGAAGTCGGAGGAGGTGACGTAGTGCAGCCAGGAGATCGGCTCGGCCCCCTCGCTGAGCCGCTGGTCGTTGGTGGCGGCGTTGCCCGCGAAGGACTGGCCGAGCAGCGCCAGCAGGAAGGTGATCAGGAAGAACAGGCTGAGGCTGTTCTCCTTGACGAATCGTTTCATGAGCGTCTCCCTAGCGCTGCAGCAGGCCGACGGCGAAGACGTAGATCAGGCCGACCACGACGACGGTGAGGGTCGTGACGAACATGACGCGCATGTCAGGCCTCCACTTCGCAGCGGTAGGGCAGGTCGCCGCGGGGCCGGCAGCCCGCGCCTCGCACCAGCCAGCCACGGGGGAAGCGGTGCAGGAAGACGGTGTCCCGGGTGAGCCGCACCTGGGCCTCGTCGCCCCAGATGTCGACCTCGCGCGGCTGCCCACCGGGCAGATCGAGGTCGAGGACGGCCTTGGCGCAGGTCTGGCCCCCCGTCCGCAGGCTCTCGGCCGCTTCCGGCGCCAGCAGCGCGCAGGCCTGCTCACCCTGGCGGCTGTGGAGGGCGGCGTAGAACCGCGTCACCGCCTGCTCGGCGGGCCCTTTCTCCGCGGACGCGCAACCGGCCAGCCCCGTCACCACCGCGGCCAGCGCCACCAGCGTGATTGGAGTCTTCATCCGCCCCTGCTTCCCCCTTCGACGCAGAATTCACTCGGATCGGGGCTCCGGCCGCCCGGGGGTGGGGCCGCGGCGCCTCAGCGTCCGGCGGCCCCGGCGAGGACGCGGTCCCAGTCGGCCAGGAAGCGCCCGAGGCCGTAGCGCGCGAGCGCGGCGGCGCGGGCGGCCTTCCCGCACTGCCGGGCTCTGGCGGGGTCGGTGACGAAGGACTCCAGCGCTGCGGTGAGGGTGGCGACGCGGGTCGAGATCACCCCCGCCTCCGGCGGCACCGCCTCCACGGCCTCGGTGGCGGCCAGCGCCACGACGGGCATGCCGAGCAGCATGGCCTCGATCAGGGAGAGGCCGAGCGAGGTCCACCGGTAGGGGTGCAGGTAGACGCGCCGCCGGGCGAGCTCGGCGTGCATCGCCTCCTGGGGCAGGTTCTCGAAGGTCCCGAAGGGGAAGCGGAGCCGGTGCGGCAGGCCGGTGACCCTCATGCCGAAGACGTCGATCGGGGCCGCGGAGGCGAGTCTGGGCAGCAGGTCGGTCCCGGCGACCCGCTCGCGCCGGATGGGCTCGTTGACCACGACGCCGGCCCGCGGCAGCTCGCCCGTGTAGCGGTGGCCGGGGTCGACGACGCCGTGTTCGACGACCTGGGTGGGCGCCCTGCCGGAGTCCCAGAACAGGTCGTTGAAGTGGGTGACGTGGATCAGCGGGATGTCGTCGCGGCCGGCCAGCGGGTGGCGGGTGCCGGGGGCGTCGCCGGCCGGGGCGTTGTGCTCGACGTAGACGGCGGGCAGGTCCCGGCCCGGGCGGCGGCCCAGCCAGCGCCGGACGAGCTCCAGCTCGTGGGGGCGCTGCAGCACGACCAGGTCGACCTCCTCGCCGTGGAGCCGGTCCCACGGCACCTCGCGCACGCCGGCGGGCCAGGGGTAGGTCCGGGCCCGGCCGCGCCCGTCGGGGCCGCGGTCGGGGACGAGCGGCACGAGATAGTCGTGGGCGCCCTGCACGAACGCCGTCGTCCAGGACCCGTGCACGTGCCAGAGCAGGACCCTCACCGCAGGGCTCCGGCGTCCGAACGGCCCCCGCCCCGGGCCTGGGGCGGACCGCCCACCGTGCCGGTCCGGGGTGTCTCGCCGGTGGCGTCGGTCCCGGGCGGTGGGCCGCCCGCCCTGCCGGTCCGGGCCGTGCCGTTCACCGTGGCGCCTCCGAGCACCAGGTCCACGGCGGCGGCGAGATCGCCGGCCACCTCCGTGGCGGCCGTGATCTCGCCGGGCAGCGTCCGCGGGGTGGGGACGAGGACGCCCCGGGCCCCGGCCGCCTGGGCGGCCTCCACGTCCCGGCCGATGTCCCCGATGACCACGCAGTCGCGGGCGTCCACGCCGAGCGCCGCCGCCGCCCGCAGCACCAGCCCGGGAGCCGGCTTGCGGCACCCGCACCCGTCGTTCTCGCCGTGCGGGCACACCACCCAGACGTCGAACGGGCCCAGCAGCTCCTCCACCCGCGCGTTGACGGCGCGCAGTTCCTCGGCGCCGATGAGCCCCCGGGCCACCCCGGACTGGTTGGTGACCACGCCGACCGGCACGCCCGCCCGGCGGACCCGGTCGACCGCGGAGCGGGCTCCGGGTACGGGCTCCACCCGGCCGGGGTCGCGGTTGTAGGGGACGTCCACGATCAGGGTGCCGTCGCGGTCGAACAGGACGGCGGCGGGATGTCGGCGGCTCGGCACGGGCGTCTCCAGTGTGTCTCTCGTCAACGGGCTCGCCGCCCTGCGGGCCGCTGAACAAGCCCTCCAAAATGTTACAGAGCGTGACATATGACGATATGCAGGTCTCTTACCAGGACTTTTCCCCGTTCTTTTGTTTTGAGAACCGCTCCTCTCGGTAGTTAACCAGTTACACACGAGAGGCGAATCCATGAGATTTCTCGGGATAAACGCGATCTTCCATGACCCCGCGGCGGCGCTGGTGGTCGACGGAGAAGTCGTCGCAGCCGCGGAGGAGGAGCGGTTCACCCGCCGCAAGCACGGCAAGCGTCCGGTCCCCTTCTCCGCCTGGGAACTGCCCGAGCGCGCCGCCGCCTGGTGCCTGGAGCGGGCCGGTCTGCGCCCGGAGGATCTCGACGCCGTCGCCTACTCCTACGACCCTGACCTGGTACGGCCCGGCCTGCAGGGCCTCGACGAGGGCTGGGAGGACCTGCGCACCACCTACGCCCGACGGGCCCCGGCCTTCCTGGCCACCGCCCTTCCGGGTCTGGACTCCGCCCAGGTCCGCTACGTGCCTCACCACGTCGCGCACGCGGCCTCGGCCGGCCTGGCCGCGCCGTACCGGGACTCGGCGGTGCTGGTCTGCGACGGGCGGGGAGAGGCGGTCTCGCACCTGGCCGGACACTACCGGGACGGAGAGCTGACCGTGCTGGCCGCCCAGGAGCTGCCGCACTCGCTCGGGCTGATGTACGAGGAGGTCACCGAGCACCTGGGGTTCCTGCGCTCCAGCGACGAGTACAAGGTCATGGCCCTGGCCTCCTACGGAGAGCCGCGCCACCTGGGGGAGCTGCGCGAGCTGATCTACCCCACCGATGACGGCGGCTTCCGGGTCGAGCCGGTCGACTGGAGCGGCTACGCCAAGGCGCTGGGCAGGGGCGAGCCCTGGACCGAGGAGCACGCCGACCTCGCGGCGAGTGTCCAGACACGGCTGGAGGAGGTGCTGCTCGACCTCGCCAGGTGGCTGCACGGGCGTACCGGCGACCGGTCCCTGACCATGGCCGGGGGCGTGGCGCTCAACTGCGTCGCCAACACGCGGCTGCTGGCCGAGGGGCCCTTCGAGCGGCTCTGGGTGCAGCCCGCGGCGGGCGACGCGGGCACCGCGCTCGGCGGGGCGCTGCATCTGGCGCAGACCTTCGGCGAGCCGGCCGCGCCGATGCCGGGGGCCGACCTCGGCCGGAGCTGGAGCGACGGGGAGCTGGCCGCGTGGCTGGAGGCGGCGCGCGTGCCGTACGAGCGCCCCGCCGACCTGGCCGCCGCGGTGGCGGCGGACCTCGCCGCCGACCGCATCGTGGCCTGGTTCCAGGGCCGCAGCGAGTACGGCCCGCGCGCGCTCGGCCGCCGCTCGCTGCTGGCCCACCCCGGGCGGGCCGCCAACACCGAACGGCTGAACGCCGTCAAGGGCCGCGAGCAGTTCCGCCCGATCGCCCCGATGGTGCTCGCCGAACGGGCTGAGGAGATCTTCGAAAGGGGCCCGATCCCCAGCCCCTACATGCTCTTCGTGCACGACGTGCGGCCCGCCTGGCGCGACCGCATCCCGGCCGTCGTGCACGTCGACGGCACGGCCCGGGTCCAGACCGTGGACCGGGTGGCCGAACCGCTGCTGGCCCGGATGCTGGCGGAGTTCGAGGCGCGCACCGGGGTGCCGGTGGTGGTCAACACCAGCCTGAACACGGCGGGACGGCCCATCGTCGACGACCCCCGCGACGCCCTGGAGTGCTTCGGCTCCGCGCCGGTCGACGTGCTGGCCCTGGGGCCCTACCTGATCCGCAGGTACGCCTCATGATCACCGTGGTGATCCCCACGATCGGCCGTCCCGGCCTCGACACCGTCCTCGCCGCGCTGGACCCGGCGCTGGAGGTCGTCGTGGTCGACGACCGTCCGGGGCGCGGCGGGGCCCGCGCCGCCTCCGGCGCGCGGGTCGCGCGGGCTCTTGGCGGCGAGGGGCCGGCGGGTGGCCGGATCCGGGTGCTCCGCACCGGCGGGCGGGGGCCGGCCGCCGCCCGCAACGCCGGGTGGCGGGCCGCGCGGACGCCGTGGATCGCCTTCCTGGACGACGACGTGGTGCCCCAGCCCGGCTGGGCGGAGGCCCTCCGCGCCGACCTGGCCGGGCTGCCCGAGGAGGTGGCCGGCAGCCAGGGGCGCATCGAGGTGCCGCTGCCGGCCGGCCGGAGGCTCACCGACGCGGAGCGGAACACCTCGGGACTGGCGGAGGCCCGCTGGATCACCGCCGACATGGCCTACCGGCGCACCGCGCTGGAGCGGACGGGCGGTTTCGACGAGCGCTTCCCCCGCGCCTACCGGGAGGACGCCGACCTCGCGCTGCGGATGTTCGCGGCCGGATACCAGCTGGTCAGAGGCGAGCGGGTCACCCGGCACCCGTTCCGCGACGACGGCCCGTGGGCCAGCGTCCGCCTGCAGCGCGGCAACGCCGACGACGCGCTCATGCGCCGCGTGCACGGCCCCGGCTGGCGGGCCGCCATCGGTGGCGCGCCCGGCCGGCTGCGCAGGCACGCCCTGGTCACCGGGCTCGGCGCGCTCGCGGCCGTGCTGTGGGCGGTGCGGCCGGGCCGGGCGGCCGCCGCGGCCGGAGCGGCGTGGGCGCTGCTCACGGCCGAGTTCGCCTGGGCCCGCATCGCACCGGGACCGCGCACGAGAGAGGAGATCGGGAGGATGATGGTCACGAGCGTGGTCATCCCGCCGGTGGCCTGCGCGCGCCGCCTCGCGGGAGAAGTGCGGGTCCGGAGATGACCGCCGGCACCGTCCTCGTCGTGCGCCCGGACAACGCGGGCGACGTCCTGCTGGCCGGGCCCGCCGTCCGCGCGGTCGCCGAGGGGGCCAGGCAGGTCGTGCTGCTGGCCGGGCCGCACGGCCGCGCGGCCGCCGAGCTGCTGCCCGGCGTGTCCAGGGTGGTGGAGTGGCGGACGCCGTGGATCGACCCCAGCCCTCCGCCCATGACCGGCCCGCACGCCCTGCGGCTGATGCGGGCCGTCCAGGAGGCGGCGCCCGAGCTCGCGCTGGTCCTCACCTCCTTCCACCAGTCGCCGCTGCCGATGGCCCTGCTGCTGAGGCTGGCGGGGACGCCGCGGATCGCCGCGATCTGCGCCGACTACCCCGGCTCGCTGCTCGACGTGCGGCACGTCGTCGACGAGGACGTGGACGTGCCGGAGGCGGAGCGCATGCTCGGGCTGGCCAGAGCCGCGGGGTTCGAGCTGCCACCCGGCGACGCCGGAGCGCTCGCCGTGCGGCGCCCGCTGCCCGAGGTCGGGCACCTGACGGGGCCGCCCGGCTACGTGGTCGTGCACCCGGGAGTCTCCGCCCCGGCCAGGGCATGGCCGGGGGAGAACTGGACGAGGACGGTCCACGACCTCGTCCGCGCGGGCTGGCGGGTCATGGTGACCGGCGGCCCGGGCGAGCGCGCGCTCACCGCGCGGGTGGCCGGCGGCCGGCCCGCTCCGGAGGTCGTCGACGGCGGCCACGTCTGGGAGTCCGTCGCCGACCTGGGCGGGCGGACCACCTTCGCCGAGCTCGCCGCGGTGCTCGCCGGGGCGAGCGTGGTGGTCGTGGCCAACACCGGCCCGGCGCACCTGGCCGCGGCCGTCGGCACCCCCGTGGTCAGCCTCTTCGCCCCCGTGGTCCCGGCCGCCCGCTGGGCGCCGTACGGCGTGCCCGCCGTGCTGCTCGGCGACCAGGACGCCCCGTGCCGGGGCAGCCGGGCCCGGGTGTGCCCGGTCCCCGGCCATCCCTGCCTGTCGTCCGTGACAGGTGCCCGCGTCGTCGAGGCCGTCAACCACCTGGCGTCCGTGAAGGAGGTCGTCCATTGAGGATCGCCTTGATATCGGAGCACGCGAGTCCCCTGGCAGCGGTCGGCGGCGTCGACGCGGGCGGGCAGAACGTCCATGTCGCGGCCCTGGCGGCCGCACTGGCCGAGCGGGGGCACGAGGTCACCGTCCACACCCGCCGCACGGACGCCGGCCAGCCCGACCGGGTCCCCGCCGGCCCCGGCCTGACCGTCGAGCACGTTCCCGCCGGCCCTCCCACCGCGCTCCCCAAGGACGAGCTCCTGCCGTACATGACGGCCTTCGGTGCGCATCTCGCCAGGCAGTGGGCGGGCAGGCCGCCCGACGTGGTCCACGCCCATTTCTGGATGAGCGGCTTGGCCGCGCTGACGGCCGCGCGGGGGCTCGGCGTCCCGGTCGTGCAGACCTTCCACGCCCTGGGCACGGTCAAGCGGCGCTGGCAGGGCGCGGCCGACACCAGCCCGCCCGGGCGGATCGCCGCCGAGGCCGGCATCGGGCGCCGGGCCGGCGCCGTCGTGGCCACCTGCCGTGACGAGGTCGGCGAGCTCCTGCGGATGGGGATCGCCGCCGAGCGGATCGCCGTCGTGCCGTGCGGTGTCGATCTCGGCCTCTTCCGGCCGGACGGGCCGGTCGCCCCTCGCGGGCCGGGGCCGCGCGTCCTCAGCATCGGCCGCCTGGTCCCCCGCAAGGGCGTGGACACCGTCGTGCGGGCCCTGCGCCACCTGCCGGAGGTCGAGCTGCTGATCGCCGGAGGGGCGCCGGCGGACGAGGAGACCGTACGGCTGGCCCGCCTGGCCGACGGATACGGCCTGTCGGACCGGGTCCACCTGCTCGGCAGCGTCGGCCGTGCCGAGGTCCCGGCGCTGATGCGCTCGGCCGACGTCCTGGTGACGGTCCCCTGGTACGAACCGTTCGGCATGGTCCCGGTGGAGGCGATGGCCTGCGGGGTGCCCGTGATCGCCTCCGCGGTCGGCGGCCACCTCGACACGGTCGCGGGGTGCGGGGTGCTGGTGCCGCCGCGCCGCCCGCACGCCCTGACCCGGGCCCTGCGGGAGCTGCTGAGCCGTCCGGACCTGCGGGCGTCGCTCGCGGCGGCCGGTGAGCGGCGCGTGCGGACGAGGTACGGCTGGCCGGAGGTGGCCGCCCGCACCGAGGCCGTCTACCTGGACGTGCTCGCCGCGCGCCGGGCCCGGATCGCTGTGGCGGGAGGCTGACCGTGCACCCACATCTGTCACGACTGAGCGCCGCGCTGTCGGCGGTGAGCGCCGACACGGCGACGATCTCCGTGTGGGGCCGCGAGCTCGCGGCCGTGCTGGCGGCCGGCGGCCGGCTGCTGGCCTGCGGGAACGGCGGCTCCGCCGCCGAGGCCCAGCACCTGACCGCCGAGCTGGTCGGGCGCTTCCGCGTCGACCGGCCCCCCTACGCGGCGATCCCGCTGCACGCCGACACCTCCAGCATCACCGCGATCTCCAACGACTTCGGGCCGGAGGAGGTGTTCGCCCGCCAGGTGCGGGCGCACGGCAGACCCGGCGACGTCCTGATGTGCCTGTCCACCAGCGGGGCGAGCGAGAACGTTCTGGCCGCCGCGCGCACCGCCCGGCGGGCCGGCATCGTGGCCTGGGCGCTGACCGGCCCGGCGCCCAACCCGCTCGCCGCGCTCTGCGACGACGCCCTGGCCGTGCCCGCCGAGGACGCCGCGACCGTGCAGGAGGTGCACCTCGCCGTGATCCACATGCTCTGCGACGCGATCGAGGGGGCCCCGGGGTGAGCGCCGGGCCGGTCGTGGTCATCGGCGACATGCTGCTCGACGTGGACGTCGAGGGGGACGCCGAGCGCCTCTGCCCGGACGCCCCCGTCCCCGTCGTGACAGGCGGCCACGAGCACCGCCGCCCCGGCGGGGCCGGTCTCGCGGCGGTCCTGGCGGCCGAGAACGGGGCCGAGGTGATCCTGGTCACCGCCGTCGGCGACGACCTGCCGGGCAGGTGCCTGCTGGGCCTGCTCTCCGGCCGGGTGGAGGTGGTCCGGCTGCCGCTGCTGGGGACCACGATCACCAAGACCCGCGTCCGGGCCCGGGGCCAGACGCTGCTGCGGATCGACACCGGTGACGGCCGCGCGGAGGCGGACCTGGACGGGGCCCGCGCCCGCCGGATCGCCACCCTCCTGCGGGGCGCCGGCGCCGTCCTGGTGTCCGACTACGGCCTTGGGGTCGCCGAGGCCGCCAGGGGCGCGCTGTCGAGCCTGCCGGCGCCGCTGGTCTGGGATCCGCATCCGCGGGGCCTGGTGCCGGTGCCCGGATGCGCGCTGCTCACGCCGAGCGAGTCCGAGGCCCGGCTGCTGAGCGCGCAGCCCGGCATCTCCGCCGACCAGGCCGCCCGCCATCTCGTCCGCGTCCTGCGCGCGGAGGCGGTGGCCGTCACGGTGGGCGCCCGAGGGGCCGTGCTGGCCCGGCGGGACGGCCGGTCCGTCCGGGTGCCGCCGCCGGTCTGCGCGACCGGCCTGGACGCCTGCGGCGCCGGTGACCGCTTCGCCGGGGCCGCCGCGTCCGCGCTGAGCGAGGGCGCGTCCGTCGAGGACGCCGTCGTGATGGGGGTGGGGGAGGCGGCCCGCTTCGTGGAGGGCGGGGGAGCGGCGGCGGTCCGGCTGCCCGCGCCCGTGCCCGGGGACCGGCCGCGCACCGCGCTGGAGGTGGCCGACGCCGTCCGCGCCACCGGGGGCCGGCTCATCGCCACCGGGGGCTGCTTCGACCTGCTGCACGCCGGCCACGTCAGCCTGCTCCGCCGGGCCAGGGCGATGGGCGACGCGCTGATCGTCTGCGTCAACTCCGACGGCTCCGTCCGGCGCCTCAAGGGTCCCGGCCGCCCCGTGGTCGGTGAGCTGGACCGGGTCGAGGTGCTGCGCGCGCTGGAGTGCGTGGACGCCGTGGCCGTCTTCGACGAGGACACCCCCGTCGCGATGATCGAACGGCTGCGGCCCGACGTGTGGGTCAAGGGCGGCGACTACGAGGCCCTCGACCTGCCCGAGACCGAGACCGTACGCCGGACGGGCGGGGAGAGCGTGATCCTGCCCCGCGTGTCCGGCCGGTCCACGACCGGCCTGATCGCCGCCGCGAGGGCGGCCAGGTGACCGAGGAGGAACGTCCATGCTGGGAAACATCCTGATCACCGGCGGCGCGTCGGGGCTGGGCCGGGCCGTGGCCGTGGCCGTGGCCAAGGCGGGGGGCCGTCCGCTGGTCGTCGACGTCGACCCGCCCGAGGACGGCGGCGACCACGTCATCGCCGACCTCGCCGACCGCGCGCGGGCCGAGCGGGCGGTGACCGAGCTGGCCGGCCTGGCCGGCGGGCTCGACGGCGTCGTGACCGCCGCCGGCATCGACGCCTGCGGGCGGCTCTCCGACGTCCCCGCCGCCGCCTGGGACCGGGTCGTGCAGGTCAACCTGCTCGGCACCGTCTCGGTGGTCCGCGCGGCCCTGCCGTACCTGCTCGCCTCCCGGGGCAGGGTGGTCACCTGCGCCTCCACCCTCGGCCTGCGGGCGCTGAGCGACGCGACGGCCTACTGCGCCTCCAAGTTCGCGGTGGTCGGGTTCACCCGGGCCCTGGCCGCCGAACTGGCGGGGGAGGTGGGGGTGACGCTGCTGGTCCCCGGGGGCATGAACACGCGCTTCTTCGACGATCGCGACGAGCGTTACCGGCCGGGCCCCGACGCCCGGCTCAACCAGCCGGAGGACGTGGCCGCGACCGTCGTCTTCGCCCTCGGTCAGCCCGCCGGCTGCGAGGTCAGGGAACTGGTCGTCTGCCCGTCCACGGAGACGTCATGGCCGTGACGGGCCGGGGACCGGCATGACCGCGGGCGGGCGGGCGGCGGACGGGGGAGCGCCGGCCGTGCTCGTGCTGCGCGGTCTCGGCCTCGGTGACCTGCTCACCGCGGTCCCCGCCCTGCGCGCCCTGCGGCGGGCCTGTCCCGGCCACCGGATCGTGCTGGCCGCGCCCGCCTCGCTGGCGCCCCTGGTGCCGCTGATCGGCGCGGTGGACGGGCTGCTCGACGTGTCGGGGCCGGGGCCGCTCCCGTCCGGCGTGTCCGCCGACATCGCGGTCAACCTGCACGGCAGGGGGCCGCAGAGCATCGCCGCGCTGCGCCGTGCCGGCCCGGGACGGCTGCTCACCCACGCGCACCCGGACTTCCCGGACACGAGGGGGCCGTCCTGGCGGGGCGACGCGCACGAGGTCCGGCGCTGGTGCGACCTGCTCGGCTGGTACGGCGTCGCGGCCGATCCGGCCGACCTGAGGCTGGAACTCCCCCTGTCCTGGGGGAGCGCGCCGGTGACCACCTGCCTGGGAGCGGCCGACCCGGCGCGGGAGGCCGTGCCGTCGTGGGAGCCCGAGCCGGTCGTGGCCGGCCCGGTGGAGGCGGGGCCGGAGGAACCCGCGTCCGGACGGCCGGGGAGGTCCGCGTCCGGACGGATGGGGAGGATGGGAAGGTCCGCGTCCGGACGGCCGGGGCCGGTCGTCGTCCATCCGGGAGCGGCCGATCCGGCCAGGCGCTGGCCGCCGGAGCGGTTCGCCCTGGTGGCCGTCGCGCTGCGGCAGGCCGGCCACGGAGTGGTGATCACCGGGAACGCCGGCGAGCGGGTGCTCGCCGAGCGGGTGGCCTCCCTCGCCCGGCTGCCGGAGGCGTGCGTGCTCGCCGGCCGCACCTGCCTGCGCGAGCTGGCCGCGCTGGTGGCCGGGGCCCGGCTGGTCATCTGCGGCGACACCGGCGTGGCCCACCTCGCGAGCGCGTTCGCCACCCCCTCCGTGGTGCTGTTCGGGCCCGTCTCGCCCGCCCTGTGGGGGCCGCCCCACGGGCCGCACGTGGCCCTGTGGGCGGGGCGCTCCGGCGACCCCCACGGGGACCTGCCCGATGAGGGCCTGCTGGAGATCGGCGTCCTGGAGGTCCTCGACGCCGCCGTCAATCTGCTGGAGGTAAGCGTCCGATGAACACGCGACGGGTGGTGGTGACCGGCGGAGCCGGTTTCCTCGGGTCCTACCTGTGCGAGCGCCTGCTCGCCGAGGGGGCCGGGGTGGTCTGCATGGACAACTTCCTGACCGGCTCGCCCCGCAACGTCGAGCACCTGATCGGCCGGGCCGCCTTCCGGCTGGTCGAGTGTGACCTCACGGGGTTCGTCCACGTCCCCGGCGACGTGGACCTGGTGCTCCACTTCGCCTCGGCGGCCTCTCCCGCCGACTACCTGCGCCATCCGATAGAGACGCTCAAGGTGGGCAGCATCGGCACGCTGCACGCCCTCGGGCTGGCCAGGGAGAAGGACGCCCGCTTCGTGCTGGCCTCCACCAGCGAGGTGTACGGCGACCCGCTGGAGCACCCGCAGCGGGAGACCTACTGGGGCAACGTCAACCCGGTGGGGCCGCGGAGCGTGTACGACGAGGCCAAGCGCTTCGCCGAGTCGCTGACCACGGCCTACCGCAACTCCCACCGGGCCGACACCGCGATCGTGCGGATCTTCAACACCTACGGCCCGAGGATGCGGCCCCACGACGGCCGGGCCATCCCCACCTTCATCCGCCAGGCCCTGCGCGGTGAGCCGATCACCGTGACCGGCGACGGCACGCAGACCCGGTCCATCTGCTATGTGGACGACACGGTCGAGGGCATCCTCGCCCTGGCCGACAGCGACTTCGAGGGCCCGGTCAACATCGGCAACCCGGCGGAGCTGTCCATGCTCTCCCTCGCCGAGACGGTCCGCCGGCTGGCCGGCTCGGACTCGCCGATCCACTTCGTCGACCGCCCCACCGACGACCCGGAGATCCGGCGCCCCGACACCTCGCTGGCCTCCTCCCGGCTGGACTGGGCGCCGAAGGTGGACATCGTCGACGGGCTGAGCCGCACCATCTCCTGGTTCATGGACGAGCTGCGCGAACCGGAGAAGCTGGTCCGCCGCTAGGCGGCCCGAGTCCCGCTCCGGGCCGCGTGGCCGCCCTACTCCGACCGCCAGACGACCTCGCCGTCCACCCGGGCGTCGGTCGGGACCAGGCCGATGCGGCGGGCCACGGCGGAGGAGGCGGCGTGGTCGGGATGGATGGTCGCGACGACGGTCTGCACGCCGCGTTCCCTGAGCCAGGCGAGGAGGGCGAGCGCGGCCTCGCCGGCGACGCCCCTGCCCTGCCAGGGGGTGCCGACGACCCAGGCCACATAGGCCCGGCCGGCGGTCAGGGTGGCCTGGACGTAGCCGACCGGGCCCTCCTCGCCGTCGAGACGGATCACCCAGTTGAGCCAGGCGTCGTCACCGCCGGGCGGCGGGCCGGCCACCATGCGGGCGTAACGGTCGCGCAGCTCCCCGGCGGTCGCGGGGGAGCCCCCGATGAAGGTGTGCAGGGCCGGGTCGGCGAGCGCCTCGGCCATCTGGGCGGCGTGCTCCACCGCCAGCGGCTCCAGCGTCAGCCGGGGGGTCCTGATCGGTCCGGTCTCCGTCACCGGGTCAGTGTGCCACGGTCAGGCGCGGGTGACGGACCGGTCGACGGTGCCGGGGGCCAGGACGTGTTCGATGACCATGACGGCCGCGCCGATCACGCCCGCGCGGTCGCCGAGCTCGCTGGCGGTGATCGTCAGGTGCTGGGTGGCCAGGGGCAGGGAGCGGCTGTAGATGACCTCGCGGAGGCCGGCGAGGACCTGCTCGCCGGCCTCGGCGATGTCGCCGCCGACCACGATCACCGACGGGTTGAAGAAGTTCACGATCGAGGCGAGGACGTCGCCGACCTCGCGGCCGGCCTGACGGATGAGCTGGACGGCCTGGGTGTTGCCGCTGCGCACCAGGCGGACCACGTCGCGGCTGCCGGCGGCCTCCACGCCGCCGGCCGACAGGCGGGCGGACATGGCGGCGCCGCTGGCGACGGCCTCCAGGCAGCCGAGGTTGCCGCAGCGGCAGACGGTGTCGGAGGCCGAGGCCACCTGGATGTGGCCGATGTCGCCGGCCGCGCCCTGGGCGCCCCGGTGCAGGTGGCGGTCGCTGATGATGCCGCAGCCGATGCCGGTGCCGATCTTGACGAAGATGAGGTGGTCGGCGCCGGGGCGGGCGGCCCAGTGCTCGCCCAGGGCCATGATGTTCACGTCGTTGTCGACGAGCACGGGGGCGCCGAAACGCTCGCCGAGCCACTCGGGGACGGGGAAGCCGTCCCAGCCCGGCATTATCGGCGGATTGACCGGCCGGCCCGAGCTGTGCTCGACCGGGCCGGGCAGGCCGACGCCGATGCCGCAGACCTGCTCCGGGGTGTGGCCTGTCTCGGCGAGCATCTCCTCGAAGGTGCGCTGGAGCCAGGTGAGCGTCTCGACGGGGCCGCGGTCTATCGGCACCTCGTCCGCGCGCTCGGCGAGGACCTCGGTGCCCAGGTCGGTGATCGCCACCCGGGCGTGGGTGGCCCCGAGGTCGGCGGCGAGGGCGACGCGGGCGCCGCGGTTGAAGGTGAAGGCGACGGCGGGACGGCCTCCCGAGGAGATGGCCTCCTCGGTCGGGATGATCCACTGCTGGCTCAGCAGCGCGTCGAGCCGCTGCCCGAGGGTGGACCGTGCCAGCCCGGTCAGCTGCACCAACTCCGCCCGGGTCCGGGCCTGACCGTCACGCAGGATCTTCAGAAGCGCCCCCGCGCCGGCGATTGAACCGTTCGCTTCACTCAGCATGCGCACAGTCAACACTCCTCGTTTACACCACGTCAAAGCGACTTACGTTCCTTCATGGCTCCATTATGCCTAAAGTCCTCCACCTTTTGCTTGACCATCGCCATAAGCTCCCTTTAACATCCCGCAATATGGAGGAAATCGGACGGCTACCAGCGGATCAGGTCCGGGTGGGCATCATCGGAACCGGTTTCATGGGCACGGTCCACGCGCGTTCGGCGAGGCTCGCCGGGGCCCGGATCGTCGGCGCCGTGGGGTCGGGCCGGGAGAAGACCGCCCAGGCCGGGGCCGGTCTGGGTGCCGAGCGGGCATTCGGCTCGGCCGAGGAGCTGATCGCCTCGGCCGACGTCGACGTCGTCCACATCTGCACCCCCAACCACCTGCACGCGTCCCTGGCGTTGAAGGCCCTGGACGCCGGCAAGCACGTCGTCTGCGAGAAGCCGCTGGCCACCGACGGCGGGACGGCCACGATGATGGCCGCGCGGGCGGTGGAGGCGGGACGGGTGACGGCCGTCCCCTTCGTCTACCGCTTCCATCCGATGGTCCGCGAGGCCCGCCACCGGGTGGCCTCGGGCGCGGTGGGCCGGATCAGCCTGATCCACGGCAGCTACCTGCAGGACTGGCTGCTGGCCCCGGAGGACGACAACTGGCGGGTGGACCCCGAGCGCGGCGGCCCGTCGCGGGTCTTCGCCGACATCGGCTCCCACTGGTGCGACCTGGCCGAGTTCGTCTCCGGTGACCGCATCGCCGCGGTCTCGGCGCAGACGGCCGTGGTGGTGCCCGAGCGCGTGACGAACCGCCCGGTGCTGACCGAGGACGTGGCCACGGTCCAGTTCCGCACGCTCTCCGGGGCACTGGGGACCGTGACGACCAGCCAGGTGGCGCCCGGCAGGAAGAACCGGCTCCTGCTGGAGATCTCGGGGTCGGAGGCCGGCCTGGCCTTCGACCAGGAGCAGCCCGAACTCCTGTGGTCCGGGCGGCGCGACGGCTCGCGGCTGCTGATGCGCGACCCGGCCGCGCTGTCGGCCGGGGCCGCGCGGTACGCCACCCTGCCCGCCGGCCACGCCCAGGGATACCACGACTGCTTCGAGGCGTTCGTCGGCGACACCTACGCGGCGATCCGGGGCGAGCACCGCGAGGGCCTGCCCACCTTCGCCGACGGCGCCCGCGCCGCCCGCGTCTGCGACGCCGTACTGGCCTCCGCCGGGACCGGCCGGTGGGTGGAGGTGGACGAGACGTGATCCTCAGGATGCGCGGCATCGCCAAGAGCTTCCTCGGCGTGCGGGTGCTGAGCGGGGTGGACCTGGAGGCCGCCGCCGGAGAGGTGCACGCGGTCGTCGGCGAGAACGGCGCCGGCAAGTCCACGCTGATGAAGATCCTCGCCGGGGTCCACGCGCCGGACGCGGGCGGTGTCGAGATCGACGGCGTCCCGGTCTCCTTCGCCCACCCCGTCGACGCGCAGCGCGCCGGAGTGGCGATCATCTACCAGGAGTTCAACCTGCTGCCCGAGCGCGGCGTCGCCGAGAACGTCTTCCTCGGCCGCGAGCCCGTCCGGCGGGGGCTGGTCGACCGGGCCACGATGGAGGCCGCCACCGCGCGGCTGCTGGAGGAGCTCGGCGAGACCTCATTCGGCCCCCGTGACCTGGTCCGCCATCTGTCCGTCGCCCAGCAGCAGGTCGTGGAGATCGTCAAGGCGCTCTCCCAGGACGCCCGGATCATCGTGATGGACGAGCCGACCGCGGCGCTGGCCGACCACGAGGTGGAGCTGCTCTACCGGCTCGTCGCGCGGCTGCGGGAGCGGGGGATCGCCGTCCTCTACATCTCCCACCGGCTGCGCGAGGTGTTCGACCTGGCCGCGCGGGTGACCGTGCTGAAGGACGGCGCCCTGGTCAAGACCGTGCGGACCGCCGAGGTCACCTCCGACGACCTGGTCCGGCTGATGGTCGGCCGCGACCTCGGCGCCCACTTCCCGCCCCGCGACGGCCGGGCCGGCGAGGTGCGGCTCAGCGTGCGCGGCGGCGGCAACGCCGTGCTCGACGGGATCGACCTCGACCTGCGCGCCGGGCAGATCCTGGGGGTGGCCGGGCTGCAGGGGGCGGGCCGGACGGAGCTGGCCAAGGCGCTGTTCGGAGCCGAGCCGTTCACGCGCGGCGAGATGAGCCCGCTGCGGCCCACGTCGGTGCGCCAGGCCGTGGCGGCCGGGATCGGGCTGGTGACCGAGGACCGCAAGGCCGAGGGGCTCGCGCTGCGCCAGTCGGTGCGCGACAACGCCCTGCTGGTCTCCCGCTCGGTACGGCGCGGCGGCCGCGACGACGTCAGGCGGCTCCTGGAGGCCGTGCGGCTGCGGCCGCCCCGCCCCGAACAGGAGGTCCGCTACCTCTCGGGCGGCAACCAGCAGAAGGTCGTGCTGGCCAAATGGATGACCGTGGCGCCGCAGGTCCTGCTCTTCGACGAGCCCACGCGCGGGGTCGACGTGGGGGCCAAGGCCGCGATCTACGACCTGATGCGCGACCTGGCCCGGGACGGCATGGCCATCATGATGATCTCTTCCGAACTCCCCGAGCTGATCGGCATGAGCGACCGCGTCGTCGTGATGCGCGACGGGCGCATCGCCGGAGAGCTCCCGTCCGGCTCCTCAGAGGAGACAGTCATGCGCCTGGCCGCCGGTGAGGTGTCGCCGTGACCGGACAGAACGGGCTCCGGCCCGCCCGGCCCCTGGCGGCGCCGGAGACCGCCGCCCCCGCCGCCGGCCCGCGCGGGCGGGCCGCCCTGGCCGGCCGCATCGGCTCGACACAGGTCATCTACCTGGCCCTGGCCGGGGTCATGCTCGCCGGCTGGCTGCTGGTGGCGGTCGACGGGGGGAACTTCCTCACGCTGGAGACCGTCGTCGGGATCCAGCAGCGCTCGGCCGCGCTGGGCATCGTCGCGGTGGGGCAGACCCTGGCGATCCTGGTGGGGTCGCTGGACCTGTCGGTGGCGTATCTGATCAGCCTCACCTCGCTCGTCGCGGCGGAGGTCATGGCGGGCCAGGACGGCGGGATCGTCCCGGGCGTCGCGGCGGTGCTCGCGGTGAGCGCGCTGGCCGGCCTGGCCAACGGGCTGATCATCACCCGGCTCCACGTGCACGCCTTCATCGCGACGCTCGGCACCGCACTGATCATCAGAGGGGTCGTGGACCACCTCTACGACGGGCCGGCGGGCAGCGTGCCGGAGTCCTTCCAGCGGCTCGGCTACGACCGGCTCGGGCCGGTCCCGGTCTCGGCGCTGCTCTGGGCGGGCGTCGTGGCCGCGGCGTGGTTCCTGCTCCGCCGTACGCGGCTCGGGTACCGGATCTACGCGGTGGGCGGGGACGAGGAGGTGGCCCGGCTGTCCGGGGTGCGGACCGGCAGGGTCATCGTCGCCACCCATGTCCTCTGCTCGGTGTGCGCGGGGATCGCCGGGCTGCTGCTGGCCGGCCGGCTCGGCGCGGGGGCGCCGACGGTCGGCACCGACGGCGGCTACGACCTGGAGTCGATCGCCGCGGTGGTCCTCGGCGGCACGGCCCTGGCCGGAGGCCGGGGCGGGATCCCCGGGACGGTCGGCGGGGTGCTGCTGCTGGCCGTGCTCGACAGCGTGTTCAACCAGCTCGAGGTCAACGCGTTCGTCAAGGACGTGGTGCGCGGCGTGGTGATCGTCGCCGCGGTGGCCGTGTACGCCCGCCGTACCGCCAGGAGGCGATCCCGATGAGAGCCCTCAGGTCCATGGGGCCGATCTTCCTCGTGCTGGCCGTGCTGCTGGTGCTGATCGCGGTGGCCAACCCCTTCTTCCTGGAGCCCGCCGGGTTCCTCGCCTTCCTCAAACGGGCCGCGCCGCTGGTCATCCTCGCGGCGGGGCAGTATTTCGTGATCGTCTCCGGGGAGTTCGACCTGTCGGTCGGGTCGCTGGTCACCGTGCAGGTGGTGGTGGCCGCCCGCCTGATCGACGGGGGCGAGCCGGCCACCTGGCCGGTGCTGGCCCTGCTGGTCGCGCTGGGGCTGCTGGTCGGCCTGGTCAACGGCGTGATCACCACCGGGCTCCGGGTGCCGTCGTTCATCACCACCCTGGGCATGATGCTCGTGCTGTCCGGCGCGGTGTTCCTGTGGACCGGCGGCGCCCCGCGCGGAGCGCTGTCGGAGACGTTCAGGATGTTCGGCCGCAAGGACCTCGGGCCGGTGCCCTGGTCGGTCCTCGTCCTCCTGGTGGCGGGCGCGGCGGCGATCCTGCTCATGCGCTCCGACTTCGGCAAGCGGCTCATCGCCACCGGCGACAACGAGCGCGCCGCGGGGCTGTCGGGGGTCCGGGTCGGGCGGACCCGCGTCCTCGCCTTCGTCGTCTCCGGGCTGGCGGCGGCCGTCGCCGGCATCCTGCTGGGCGGCTTCGCCGGGGTCTCCGCCCAGGTCGGACAGGGGCTGGAGTTCCAGGCGATCACCGCCGTCGTGCTCGGCGGCGTGGCGCTCGGCGGCGGACGCGGGTCCGTGGTCGCGGCCATGGCCGGGGCGTTCACGCTTGAGGCGCTCTTCACCCTGCTCAACCTGCACGGCATCTCGGGGGCCCTGGAGTACGCGGTCCAGGGCGTGATCATCATCGCCGCCGTCGCGATGGGGGCCGTACGGCTCCCGTTCCGGCGCGCGGCGCGCGTCTGAGGGCGCTCCCTCCAAGCTCCCTCCGAACCCCTTCCCGACAGAAGGCACCCCCACAGGAAAAGAAGGAGACCTGATTTGAATAGGTCTGTAGCGGCCCTCACCGCGGGCGTCTCCGCGATGCTGCTGGCCGCCGGCTGCGCCAGCGACCGGCCGGTGGCGGGCACGGCCGCCCCCACCGCCTCGGCGGCCTCGACGACGGCTCCGGCCACCTCCACGTCCTCCGGGACGGGCGAGCAGTCGAAGTTCTTCGTCCAGGCCGATTACGACGCCCAGCTCGGCATGCGCGCCCAGACCCCGGAGGGGCCGGCGGGCAGGCCGTGGGAGCAGGCCGTCGCCCCGGGCGAGAAGGCGGACACCGGCGAATACAAGAAGGACGGCCCCTACCACCTCTGCTTCTCCAACGCCGCGGTCAACAACCCGTGGCGGCAGGTGGGCTGGAAGACCATGCAGGCCGAGGTCGCCCTGCACAAGGAGATCACCGAGTTCACCGCGCTCGACGCCGAGGGCAAGGACGACAAGCAGATCTCCGACATCGCGGAGCTGACCGGCAAGGGGTGTGACGCGCTGATCGTCTCGCCCAACACGACCGCGACGCTGACCCCCGCGGTGACGGCCGCCTGCCCGAAGCTCCCGGTGATCGTCTTCGACCGCGGTGTGGACACCGACTGCCCGGTGACGTTCATCAACCCGATCGGCGGCTACGCCTTCGGCGCCGACGGCGCGGAGTTCCTGGTGGAGAAGGTCCCCGCCGGAGGGAAGGTCCTGGCGCTGCGGATCCTGCCGGGCGTGGACGTCCTGGAGACGCGCTGGTCGGCGGCCAAGGTGGCCTTCGACAAGAGTGAGCTCGACGTGGTCGGGGTGGAGTTCACCGACGGCGACGCGGCCAAGACCAAGAGCATCGTGAGCGACTACATCCAGCGCCACGGCAAGATCGACGGCGTCTGGATGGACGCGGGCGCGACCGCCGTGGCGGCGGTCGAGGCGTTCGAGGACGCCGGCCGGCAGGTGCCGCCGATCGTCGGAGAGGACCAGCAGGACTTCCTGCAGAAGTGGAAGGACAGCGGTCTCACCGCCGTCGCGCCCACCTACCCCACCTACCAGTGGCGCACCCCGGTGATCGCCGCCCTGAAGATCCTCAAGGGTGAGGAGGTGCCCAAGACGTGGAAGCTCCCCCAGCCCAAGATCACTTCCGAGAGCCTGGCCACCTACCTGCGGCCCGACATGCCGCCGCTGCACTACGCGCTGTGCGGCTGCGAGGACCTGCCCGGCTTCCCCGCCAAGTGGGGCGGCAAGTAGGGCCGGTCCGCCGGGGCGAGGGCGGTGGCGCCCGCCGGGCACAGGGGCCGGGCGGGCGCCGCCCGACGGCGTTCGCGACGGCGTTCGCAAGGAGCGTTCGCGAGGAGCGTTCACGAGAAGAGGGAGGGGTTGACGGTGTTCTCCATCGGTGTCAACACGTGGGTGTGGGTCTCGCCGCTGACGGACGAGGACCTCATGCGGCTGGCCCCGAAGGTGGCCGGCTGGGGATTCGACGCGATCGAGCTGCCGATGGAGCAGATCGGCGACTGGGACCCCGAGCGGGCGGCCGACCTGCTGGGAGAGCTCGGGCTGAGGGCGTCGGTGGTGCTGGTCATGCCCCCGGGCAGGGAGCTCGTCGCGGCCGACGGCGAGACGTTCCGGACGACCCGGGACTACCTGCGGCGCTGCGTGGACGCCGCGGTGGCCGTGGGGAGCCCGGTGATCGCCGGGCCGGCGTACGCGTCGGTGGGGCGGACCTGGCGGATGTCGGAGGAGGAGCGGCCGGCCTGCTACGCCCAGCTGCGCGAGAACCTGGCCCCGGTCGGGGAGTACGCGGCCGAGCGGGGGGTGACGGTCGCCGTCGAGCCGCTCAACCGCTACGAGAGCAGCCTGATCAACACGGTCGGGCAGGCCGTCGAGGCGGTGGGCGGGATCCCGGGCGTCGGTCTCGCGCTGGACGTCTACCACATGAACATCGAGGAGCGCGATCCCGCGGCGGCCGTCCGGCAGGCGGGGGAGCTGATCGCGCACGTGCAGGTCTGCGCCAACGACCGGGGCGCCCCCGGGGCCGACCACCTGGACTGGCCGGGCCTGGCCGGGGCGCTGCGGGAGGTGGGCTACCGGGGCCCGCTCTGCATCGAGTCCTTCACCGCGCACAACCGGTCGATCGCGACCGCCGCCTCGGTCTGGCGGCCGCTCGCCGCGACCCAGGACGACCTCGCCACCCAGGGCCTGGCCTTCCTGCGCACCCTCTGAACGGCCGCCGCCGGGCCGTACCGGCCCGTCCCGCCGGAGCCCGCGGAGGGGGCGCCGGGTGATCCGGCCTCCCGGCGGCCCCGGGAGGCCCTTCCCGGTACGGCGTCCCCCTTTCCCGGTGCGGCGTTCCCCCCGCCGCGGGCCGACCGGGCGGCGGCCTCTGTCCTCTCTGCGTGCGTTCTCCGGTGGATCGGCCCATGGCCACGCGCTGAGGTCCGACCATTATTCCGAAATGACTGGCCGTGACTTGTCCTGTGCGGCCCGGTTCGGTTGAATGATCGGATCAATCGCCCCGGGAGAGCCATGATCGACGCGCATCACCATGTGTGGGACCTGTCCGTGCGGGATCAGGGCTGGATCACCGGCCCGGAGATGGCCCCGCTGCGCAGGAGCTTCGGCGTCGAGGACCTGCCGGCGGCCGCCGCCGGGGTCACGGCCACGGTGCTCGTGCAGACGATCGCCGTGCCGGAGGAGACGCCGGAGTTCCTGGCCCTGGCCGAGGCGCACGACCTGATCGCGGCGGTGGTCGGCTGGACCGACCTGGCCGCCCCCTCGGTGGCCGACGACCTCGCCGCGCTGCGGGCCGCGCCCGGCGGCGGACACCTGCGCGGCGTCCGGCACCAGGTGCAGGGCGAGGCCGACCCGCGCTGGCTCTGCCGGGACGACGTACGGCGCGGCCTGGCGGCCGTCGGGCGGGCGGGGCTGGTCTACGAGCTGCTCACCCTCCCGCACCAGCTGCCCGCCGCGATCGAGACCGTGACCGCGCTGCCCGGCCTGGAGTTCGTGCTCGACCACTGCTCCAAGCCGCCGGTCGCCACCGGGGCGCTGGAGCCGTGGGCCGCGCTGGTCCGGGAGCTGGCCACCCGCCCGAACGTCACCTGCAAGCTGTCGGGCCTGGTCACCGAGGCCGACTGGGCCGGCTGGACGGCCGCGGACCTGCGGCCCTACGCCGACGTGGTGCTGGAGGCGTTCGGGCCCGGCCGGGTCATGTTCGGCTCCGACTGGCCGGTCTGCCTGCTCGCCGCGCCGTACGAGACCGTGCTGGAGACCACCCGCGGGCTCACCGCGCACCTGTCGGCGTCCGAGCGCGAGGAGGTGTTCGGCGGGGTGGCCGCCCGCGTCTACGGCATCGCCTGAACCCGCCGTGACGCGACCCGTGTGACGCGACGGCATGCGAGGCCCCGCGTGTGTCGTGACAGGCACGCGAGGTCCCATGTGTGATGCGACGGCATGTGAGCTCTCGCGTGTGTCATGACGGGCGCGCGAGGTCCCGCGTGTGTCATAGACGGGCACGCGAGATCGCACGCGTCACGTCACGTCGCACATGACGCGACGTGACGTGACGCGTGCGACGTGACGGCGTGTGACAAGGACTCGCCGCGGGCCGCGTGCTCGGCCATCTGCTCGGCGAGGTCGAGCAGTTCCTCGTGGAGGGTGTCGTTGAAGGCGGCGATGATGGAGCCGGCCAGCCCCTGCTCGATCGTCTGGCGGACCTCGACCAGTTCAGCTAGCCGGGCGCCGTGCCGGGGGCCCGCCCGGCCCGGCGGAAGAAGGCGGCCACCGCGTAGGGGTCGACCGGGTCGGTGAGCAGGGCGAGCATCTCGTCCTTGCGGGCCGGGTCCACCTTGAACGGGTGGCCGAACACGTGCGGGCCCTCTCCGTCGCCCAGCAGCCTGGTCAGCATCAGGTCACCGGGCAGGGCCTGCCGGGGGAGCAGCTCGTCGGCCAGCGTCACCGGGCCCCCGCCCTCGCCGCCCGCCTCGCGCAGGGTGATCTCCTCCCCGGAGACGTCGAGGACCTCCCACAGCCGCAGCGGCGTCCTGCGCCAGGACTCCAGCAGCTCCGCCTCGTCGTCGCGCAGCCACTCGCCCCGCGCGTCCAGGAACTCCCCGACGACGTCGTTCTCGAACAGTGCCAGGTCGGCCAGGGCGGGCTCGGCCACCCGGACGCTCAGCGCGACCAGGTCGTCGATCAGGCGGCGGCGGGCCGGGCGGTAGCCGTAGGCGAGCAGTTGCCGGAACAGGTGCGCGGCCCGTGCCGGCAGCGGGTCGTCCGGGGCCGTACGGCAGGCGGCGTACTCGGCCGCGTCCCGCTCGGCCGGCGCCAGGCCAGGGGAGAGGGAGAGCACCTCGTGGACGAGCCCGGCCGCCTCGAACGACCGGCCCTCGCCCTCGGCCGACCTGGCGATCAGTAGCAGCGCCGCCGGCTCGGTGCGCGGGAGCGCCTCGATCAGGGCGGGGGCGAGCGGCTCGCGCTCCACCTCGTCGGCGACCCTGGCGAGCACCGCCTCCGAACGGGACAGGTAGGTGATCGCCTTGGACAGGTCGGCGCCCTCGGCGTAGGTCCGCAGCGCGCTGCGGACCAGGGCCAGCCTGATGACGTCCAGCGGGGCCAGGTCGGCGACCGAAGCGGTGTCCCACGGCGCGCCCACGATGCCGACCCGGCCTCCCCGCAGCTCCAGCGAGGCCTCACGCAGCAGCGGGGCCAGCGGCGGGAGCGGGTCGGCGAAGGTCTCCGGGGCTTTCATCAGCAGTTCGAGGACCACGACGTCGATGGAGACGCCGGGAGCGGGCTCCAGCCCCTCGGCGAAGGCACGCAGCGCGTCGAGCGCCTGCTCACCGAACTCCTGGACGACCCGGATCGCCCGCTCGGCGGGGAAGCCGGTCAGCTCCGTGGTCGACAGCTCCAGCGCGCCGTCGCGCAGGCGCAGCGCGACCAGGTCCTCCGGCGCCACCCCCGACAGCCAGCCCTCGGGCCCCGTCAGGGACGGCTCGCCCGCCTCGACCACGGTGCGGACCCGGCCGCCCCCGGCCAGCGGCACCCCGCCGCCGTCGGCCAGCCGTGCCCACAGCCGCAGGTCGTCGACGGCCGTCAGCGCGCCGGCCGCCAGCTCGGCCCGGGTGACCAGGTGCGTCAGCACCGCGCCCTCGCTCAACCTCAGAAGCTCGCTCATCTGTCCATTCTTCTGGACATCCGGACACGGCGGCGCCGCCGCCCCTCCCGAAGGGGGCGGCGGCGCGTGGCGCGCGGGCGGCTACGGCCTGGTCACGCCCAGGGTGTAGGAGCCCGAACCGCTGTAGGCGTGGACCCGCACACGGTAGGTGCCCGCGGTGCCGTTGTAGGTGAAGGCCTCGTCGGGGTTGGGGGTGGTCCCACTGGCCACGTCGGTCCAGGTGGAGCCGTTCAGCTTCTGCAGGTAGGCGTCGTAGTCGGTGCCGTTGGGGCCGTCCAGGCAGATGCGCTGCACGCCGGCGCCGGCGGTGTAGCCGCCGCTGCCGGGCTGGTAGACGCTCTGGTTGGAGGTCAGCGAGCCGTTGTAGGTGTTCTGGTAGCCGCCGCAGCCGGCCGGCGGGTTGCCGTCCCCGGTGACCAGGGTGAGCCCGTAGACCTGCAGGATCTCGTTGATCGGCTGGAAGAAGGTCGTGCCGCCGGAGGAGCAGTTGCCCGAGCCGCCGGAGGTGACGCCCTGGGCCTGGCTGCCGGAGATGTAGGAGCCGCCGGAGTCGCCGGGCTCGGCGCACACGCTGGTGCGGCCCAGGCCGGTGATGGTGCCCTCGGGGTAGGTGACGCTGGCGTTGCGGGCCTGGATGGTGCCGCAGTGCCAGCCGGTGGTCGAGCCGGCCCGGCAGACCGACGAGCCCACGGCCGCGTCGGCCGACCCGCCGACCTGGACGATGCCGTTGCTGTAGCCGTTCACCACGCCGACCGGCGTCCAGTTGGAGTTGACCGCGACCCAGGCGTAGTCGTTGCCGGGGAAGGACGAGCCCTGGAAGGTGCCCTGCGCGACCTGGTTGGAGCCCTTGGTGCTGGCCCCGGTGGTGCCGCAGTGGCCCGCGGTGGCGAAGCCGCCCTGGGTGCCGCGGGTGACCGAGAAGCCGACCGAGCAGCGGGAGCCGCTGCCGATGTAGTAGGCGTCGCCGCCGCGGACGTCGTAGAACGGCCGAGGCCGCTCGGTGGAGGTCTCCACGCGGACCAGCGCCCTGTCGAGGCCGGCGGCGTTCACGAACGCCTCCGCGGCGGCGGTGTCGCCCGCCAGCACCACGACGCTGTTGCTGCGCAGGTCGACGTACCAGGAGGGCACGGCCCCGTACGGCGCGCCGGCGACGGCGTCGAGCCGCTCCCTGGCCGCCTCCAGCGTGGCCAGCGAGTGCTTGACGAGCTTGGCCTCCGCGCCGGCGCGGAGAATAGTGGTGATCTTCGTCGAGTCGGTGGTGGCGACCACGAACTCGGAGGTGGGGCCGCTCACCCAGGCGCCGGCGAAGTCCTTGCCGAGCTGCCCGCGGACGGCGGGCTCGACCTTGGCCGCGGCGGCCTCGTTGACGAGCCGGGCCGCGGCCTGCTCGCCGGTGATCCCGAGGTCGCGCCTGAGGGCGTCGATCATGGCGGGGGCGGGCCTGGCGGCCGCCGCCGCCTGTGCCCGGGCCGTGGCGAACGCGGACGGGGCGGGGTCGCCGCCGGGACCGGCCTGGGCGGTGGCGGGGGTGGCCACCAGGGTGAACGCGAGCGCGAAGCCCGCGGACACGGCACTTCTGCGGAGCATGTGTCGTCTCCTCGTGTGGGGGGTGCCGCCAAGGTAGCGGTGCTCACACGGGGCGTGGTTCTACCAAATGCTCCCTACCGCCGCGTTATGGGGAGGTGCCGAACCGGGGGTTGCCGGCCAGCCAGGCGGCATACCGCGCGCTGCGCCGCACCGCGTCGGCGTGGGCGGCCTTGGCGTGCTCGGCGATCGACGCCGCGACCCGCGCGGCCGCGCCCTCCGGATGCCAGCCGAGCAGCTGCCGCCAGCGCAGCGGCGCGTCGGCGAGCGGGACCGTCGCCACGCCCGGGGTCGGCTGGAAGGTCGCCTGGCACAGTACGGCGGCGCGTCCGACCTTGGCCAGGTGCGTGCACGTGGCCACGTCGGTCTCGTAGATCGTCCGAGGGGTGAAGCCCGCGCGGGCGCAGGCCGTGGCGAAGCAGTCGCCGAAACAGCTGTCTCCGGGGGTGACCGCCCACCGCTCTCCGGCCAGCTCGGCCAGCGCCACCTCCTCCCGGCCGACCAGCGGGTGGTTCTCCTCCAGCATCACGAAGACCGGGTCCACCCCCACGGTCAGCCACACCACCGGCCCTTCCACCGGCGGGGGGCTCTCCCCGCAGGCGCCGATGAGCGCGAAGTCGAGCCGGCCGAGCATGACCATCGTGGTGAGCTCCTTGGCCGACCAGGAGGTGTAGGTGCTCACCGGCGTCGACGGCCACGCCGTGGCGAGCCGGTCGACCAGCCCGCCCAGGATCGGCCCGTTGGTGGCGCCCAGCCGGTAGCTGGGGACCTCGCCGCTGGCGTTGGCGAACCGGACCGCCTCCTCCTGCAGCTCCCGGGCGGCGGGCAGCAGCACCATCGCCCTGGACAGCACCAGCTCCCCGAGGGGTGTGGGCCGCGCGCCGTTGTGGTCGCGTTCGAAAAGAGCCCCTCCGAGCACCCGCTCGATCCGTTTGAGCTGCGCGGTCAGTGCGGGCTGGGCCAGCCCGAGGAGGGTGGCCGCCTTGGTGACGCTCCCGGCCTCGGCGACCGCCCGCACGATCTTGAGGTGTCGGAGCTCAAGGTCCATACCGGGAAGGTAAGGCCGTGGCGTTATGGCTGCAATGCAAACGAGTCATGAAATCTGACTCAATTTCGTGAAATCCTGTCACCAGGAGGGACCCCCGAGGAAGTGAGGGAGGGCGGTGACCGGGTAGGCGAGTCCTATGACAATGGGAATCGACCCGATGGACCTGACCGAGGACGACCTGCTCCGTGAGCTGCGGCACCTGCACGCCACCCGGACCGACACCCTCCTGCACGGCTCCGCGGACGCACTCGCCAACCACACCACGCGGACCGAGGAGCTGGAGCAGGAGTATCTGCGCCGCCACCCCGAGCGGGACGTCGACCCCGAACGGCTGCGCGAAGGCGCCCGGCGCCGCCAGGGAGCGCCCTCGTGAACGAGGGCCGTCCCGACGTCCAGGCCCTGTCGGGCGTGGACACCGACGTCTACGAGGCGGTGTCCGGGCTCGCCGTGGAGGGCAGGGCGGCGACGGTCGCCGAGGTGGCCCGGGCGACCGCCCTGCCGGAGGAGACGGTACGGCGGAGCCTCGACGGGCTGACCGAGGCCGGCTGGCTGAAGGCCGCCGGGACCTCCTACGTCCTCGGCCCCCACGGCTGGGGGCTGGAGTACTGACCCGGGCTGGAGCACTGACCCGCGGAGGCGACAGGGCCGTCCCTCCCCGCGACACGGACCGCCGTACGGGTCCGCCGCGCCCGTGGGGAGGTCGCGTACAGGCCCGAGGGAGAGTGGGAGGTCGCATACGGGCCTGCGGGGAGCGTGAGCGGTCACGTACGGGCCCGCGGGGAGCGTGGGCGATCGCGTGTACGGGCCCGCGGGGGGCGTGCGGGCGGTGAGGGGCATGCCCCGCCGCCGGGCCTCGCGTGCCGCTGGGATGTCGGTGCCGTTGGGGTTCCGTGCTGCTGAGGTTCCGTGCTTGCTGGGTGCCGCGTGGCTTGCTGGGGTTCCGTGCCGCTGGGTGTCGCGTGCCGGTGGGGTTACCATCCGATGATGGACGTCGCCGAGCTCACCCCGGCCGAGGCCCGCGGCCGTTTCCGCGAGGGTCTGCGGACGCCCACCGCCGGATGGTGCCGGGGCTGGACCCAGGCGAACCTGCTCGCGGTGCCCCGTGAGCTCGCCTACGACCTGCTGCTGTTCGCCCAGCGCAATCCCGTCGCCTGCCCCGTGCTGGACGTCGGCGACCCCGGGGCGGTCAGCACCGGCCTGTTCGGCGGGGACCTCCGCACCGACCTGCCCGCCTACCGGGTCTACGAGCACGGCGCGGCCGTGGCCGATGTGGACGACGTCCGCGATCTCTGGCGCGACGATCTGGTGGCCTTCCTGCTGGGCTGCAGCTTCACCTTCGAGGACGCGCTGCTGAGGGCGGGCGTCCCGGTGCGGCACATCGAGGCGGGGACGAACGTGCCGATGTATCTCACCTCGCTGCCCTGCCGCCCCGCGGGCTCGCTGAGCGGCCCGATGGTCGTCTCCATGCGCCCGGTCCCGGCCTCCCTGGTGCCGGCCGCCGTCCGGGTGACGGCGAGATACCCGGCCGTGCACGGCGCGCCGATCCACGTCGGCGATCCGGCCGAGATCGGGATAGCCGACCTCGGCACCCCGGACTTCGGCGACCCCGTCGAGGTGAGAGCGGGGGAGACCCCGGTCTTCTGGGCCTGCGGGGTGACGCCGCAGGCGGCCGTGACGGCGAGCGGGGTGTCCTTCGCGATCGGCCACCTGCCGGGCCACATGGCGATCACCGACGCCCGGGACGACCGCTTCCAGGTCCCGTGAGCGCGGCCTCGCGGCTCCGGCTCGGACGGGTCGGCACCCCCGCCCGCGGGGGCCACGCTCACCGCGGGCGGCCGTTCACGGCGGCCGTGAGCGCGGCCACCTGCGGTCCCAGGGGCGGCGCGCCCAGCCGGTTGTCGATCTCGGCGTACGGCACGGCGGGCGGATGGTCGACCTGGATCGCCCGCAGGTAGTCGTCGAAGCGGGCCAGCTTCCCCGCGTCCCTGCCGAGCCCTCTCCGCTCCAGCCTGGCACGCAGGGTGGGGCCGTCGGAGCGGATCCAGACCAGGTGGACCGGTGGGCCGCCCAGCTCCTCCACCCAGCGCTCCCACCGCGCCGCGTCGTGCACCTGGCCGGTGAAGGGACCGTCGAGCATCACCGGGCAGCCGTGGGAGCGGATCTGCCGGGCGAGCGCGGTCAGCCCGGCGTACTCGTGCCGCTTGACGTGCTCGTCGTACCACGGCCCTTCGCGCTCTCCCTGGTCCCGGCCGTGGGCCCGGAGGGTGGCCGCCACGAACCCGCCGTAGGCGGTGTCCTTGTCGAGCAGGGCGGGCACCGGGTCCAGCCCCGCCAGCAGCGCCGCCGCCACGGTCGACTTGCCCGCGCCCGGCGGCCCGCTCACCACCCACAGCGTCCCCGGTCTCGTCATGCGGCCATTCTCACCCGATCACCCCTTGAGCCCCGAACGGGAGATCCCCTCGATCACCCAGCGCTGGGCGACGAGGTAGAGCACGATCACCGGCAGGCTGGCGATCACCGCGCCGGCCATCAGGAGGTCGTAGCGGATGTTGTTGGCCCCCTGGAAGTTGCCCAGGCCCGCCGGGAGGGTCAGGGACTCGGGGCTGAGCAGGACGTAGATCGGCCAGAGGAAGTCGTTCCAGTTGGTGAGGAAGGACAGCAGGAACAACGTCACCAGGGCGGGGCGGGCCAGCGGGAGCGCGATGGTGGTGAAGATCTGCCACCGGTTGCAGCCGTCCAGCTCGGCCGCCTCCTCCAGCTCGCCCGGCAGCGTGACGAAGAACTGCCGCAGGAAGAACACCCCGAACGCGCCCGCGGCGGCGGGGACGATCACGGCGGGCAGGCTGTCCACCCACGAGAGCTCGTTGACGATCAGGAAGTTCGGGATCAACAGCACCACCGGCGGCACGAACAGCGTCGCCACGACCGTCGCGAAGATCACACCCCGGCCGCGGAAGCGGAGCCGGGCCAGCGCGTAGGCGGCGGGCGCCGCGGTGACCAGGACCAGGACGGCATGGCCGGTGGCGGCGGTGAGGCTGTTGACGAACCACCTGACGATCGGGCTGTCCGCGCTGCCGAGGATCTCCCGGTAGGCGTCCAGGGTGGCCGGGCCGGGGATCCACCGGGGATCGGTCGAGCCGGCCCCCTCGCGGGTCTTGAACGAGGTGGACAGCATGTAGACCAGCGGGCTCAGGTAGAGCGCCGCGATCACGGCGAGGATCAGGTGGAGCAGGGCCCGCCGCAGGCTGCGGATGTCGCGGGTCATCGCTTGCCCCTGTCTCTGAAGGCGCCGAACACCAGCGCGCTGGCCACCATCAGGAAGCCGGCCAGGACGAAGCTCATGGCCGAGGCGGTGCCCATGTCGAACTGGCGCAGACCGGTCTCGGCGATGAGGTAGATCGCGGTCTTGGTCTGGTCGGCGGGGGCCCCGCCCGTGATCAGGTAGGACTGGCCGAACATGTTGGCCGAGGCCAGGATGGTGGAGTTGACCACGAAGACCGTCACGGGCCGCAGGCCGGGCAGCGTCACCGAGCGGAACCGGTGCCAGGCGGAGGCGCCGTCGACCATCGCCGCCTCGTGCAGCTCGCGCGGGATGTCCTGCAGACCGGCGAGGAAGATGACGGAGTTCAGGCCCAGCGTCCACCACACCGTCACCCCGACGAGGGCGATCCAGGCGGGCGGCACGTCGGTGGTCCACTGCACGTCGAGGCCCAGATAGTGGTTGACCAGGCCGATGTTGCCGTCCAGCAGGAACCGCCAGACGAAGCCGACGACGGCCACGCCCAGCACGTACGGCGCGAAGTAGACGGCGCGGTAGACGTTGCGTCCCTTGAAGCGGCCGTTCATCAGGAGTGCCACCAGCAGGGGCAGCACGATCAGCAGCGGGACCGAGGCGACGGTGAAGATCCCGGTGGCCCGCATCGCCGTCCAGAAGCGCGAGCCGTCCACGCCGGCGGGGTCGAACAGCTCGGCGTAGTTCTCCAGTCCGACGAACGGCTTGTCCGGGAGGTTGATGTCCCACTCGTGCAGGCTGGTCCAGAACCCGAAGCCGATCGGCAGCAGCATGAAGACGGCGAACAGGATCAGATAGGGGGCGAGGAACGCGTACGGCGTCCAGGGCCGCATCCTGCGGGTGGTCCCGGGGGACCGGCCGGGCGCGGCCGCCACGGCGAGGTCCCCCGGTCCGGTCTGCACGCTCACGGCCGCTCCCCGGCCGGGGGCAGGGCCCGCGCGGCGCGCCTGCCCGGCGCGGCACCGATGGCGCGGGCCGCCGTGGTGCGCACGCTCATCGCCCGTACTTCCGCTTGTTGTCGGCCAGCAGCTTGTCGGCCGTCGCCACGCCCTCCTTCAGCGCGTCCGCCGGGGACGCCTCCTTCAGCACGGCCTTGGCCACCGCCAGCTCCAGCGCCTTGGACTGCACGTCCCCGACCCCGGGGAGCGCGGGCAGGAAGTGGAAGGCGTTCAGGTCGGCGGCCAGCTTGATCTGGGGCAGCGCGGCGATCGCGGGGTCCTCGCGGACGGAGTTGCGGGCCGGGATCATCCCCGCCTTGGCCCACTCGGCCGACAGGCGGCCCATGTGGTCGATGAAGAACTTGGCCGCCTGGACCTTGTTCGAGTCCTTGCCCGCCTGGGAGGTCATCACGAAGTTGTGCGAGGAGCTCCACACCGCGGCGGTGCCGCCGATGTTGGGGATCGGGGACAGGCCCCACCTGAGCGACCTGGCGTTGGACTTCAGGTCGTTGATCTGCCAGATCCCGTCCCAGGTGAAGCTGTTCCTGTCGTTCTTGAAGGCGGCGTACTGGGTGTCCTGGGCCACCTTGGCGGGGCTGAAGCCCTTGTCGATCTGCTCCACCATCCAGCTCAGCGCCTGCGCGCCCTGCTCGGAGCCCCACAGCGCCCGGGTGCCGTCCTCGCTGTAGAGCTGCCCGCCGTGCTGCCACAGCAGGCTCATGAACATCAGGTGGCCGGGCCACTTGTTCGGCATCCAGAACGGGTTGGCGATCCCGGCCTCCCTGAGCCCGCCGAGCGCCTCCTCGTAGGAGGCCTTGTCGGCGGGGGCGTCGCTCAGTCCGGCCTTCTCCAGGTGGGCCTGGTTCCAGTAGTCGCCCAGGCAGTGCACGTCGAGCGGCACGCTGTAACGCTTGCCCTCGTAGATCCCGGCGTTCCACACCGCGGGGATGAAGTCCGCCTCGGTCAGCTTGAGCGCGCCCACCACGTCGTCCAGCGGGATCAGCGTCTGCCGGGCGGCGAAGGTGCCGATCCAGTCGTTGTGGATGACCGCGACGTCGGGGCCCTTGCCCGCGGCGATGGCCGTCGGCATCGCGGGATAGAGGTCCTCCCAGCGGCGGGTCACGTTGCGGACCTCGATCCGGCCGGAGAACTCCTTGTTGAACGCCTCCAGCATGGCCCGCATGTGGGGGCCGTCACCGCCGGTGAAGCCGTTCCAGTAGTCCAGGGTCACCTTGGGCCCGGTGTATTCGCCGCCGGAGAACGTCGGCGCGGCCGAGGCGGGGGCGGCGGAGCCGGAACCGATCTTGGTCCCGCTCCCGCAGGCCGACAGCGCGGCGGTGAGTCCCACGGCGCCGGACAGGCCGAGGAAGGAACGGCGGGAAAGGGGGCTGGTCATGTAACTACTCCTGGGGGGAATTGGGAGCAAAGCGGACGATACTCCACGAAACCGGCGGGAGGGTCAGGGAGGCCCGGCGGCCCTCCTGGCTCAGGCCGGTGCCGGGCCTGGGGGCCACACGGTCCGGCGCGTCGGCCGAGTTGACGGCCGACAGGTCGTCGTCGGTGAGCTCGACGTGCTCCACCGGCCGCAGGCCCTCGGGGAGCGTGATCTCCAGCGTGCAGGGACCGCGCCGGTCACGGTTGACCACGAACAGTGCCATCTCGCCGGTCGCCGCGTCGTGGGTGGCGCTCGCCCAGATCGCGGGCGCCTCACCGTACTTGGCGGTCGGGATCGTGGCGCACTCGGGCTCCACCCGGAGCACCTCGCCGCGGGCGTGCCGGGCGGTCAGCGCGAACGGGTGGAAGATGCTCTGCCGCCAGGCGGGCCCGCCCGGCTCGGTCCTGATCGGTGCGATCACGTTGGCCAGCTGCGCCTGGCAGGCGACCCCGACGCGGTCGGCGTTGCGCAGCAGGGTGATGAGCAGGCTGCCGACCACCACCGCGTCGGTTACGTCGTAGGCGTCCTCGATCAGCCGGGGGTGCCGGGTCCAGTCCAGCGAGGACTCGCCCTGGAAGCGGCTCTGGTACCAGACGTTCCACTCGTCGAAGGAGAGCTTGATCTTCTTGTCGCTGCGCAGTTTCGCACCCACGTGGTCGGCGGTGGCGGCGATGGAGCGGATCATGTGCTCCATGTCGGCGCCGCTGGCCAGGAAGGAGTCGACGTCGCCGTCGGACGGGTCGTAGTAGGCGTGCAGCGAGACGTAGTCGACCATCTCGTAGGTCGACTCCAGCACCTCGGCCTCCCACGCGCCGAACGTGGGCATGGCGCTGTTGGAGCTGCCGCAGGCCACCAGGGACAGTCCCGGGTCGAAGCGCTTGAGCGCCCGCGCCGTCTCGGCGGCGAGCCGGCCGTACTCCCCGGCGGTCTTGTGGCCCATCTGCCAGGGGCCGTCCAGTTCGTTGCCCAGGCACCACAGCCGCACGTCGTGCGGGCTGTCCACGCCGTGCGCACGGCGCAGGTCGGACAGCCGGGTGCCGCCGGGGTGGTTGGCGTACTCCACCAGCTCCAGTGCCTCGGCCACGCCGCGGGTGCCCAGGTTGAGCGCCATCATCGGCTCCACCCCGGCCCTGGCCGCCCAGGACATGAACTCGTTGAGCCCGAAGCGGTTGTCCTCCAGGCTCCGCCAGGCGTAGTCCAGCCGGGCCGGCCGTTCCTCCACCGGGCCGACGCCGTCCTCCCAGCGGTAGTTGGAGACGAAGTTGCCCCCGGGGTAGCGGACCAGCGTCACCCCGAGCTCGCGGGTCAGCTCCAGGACGTCGCTGCGGAAGCCGTCGGCGTCGGCCAGCGGGTGACCCGGTTCGAAGACGCCGGTGTAGACGCAGCGGCCCATGTGCTCGACGAACGAGCCGAACAGCCGGCGCTCCACCGGGCCGATCCGGAAGGCGGGGTCCAGGGTGAGACGGGCGGTGGTCGCCAAGACACGACCTCTCTGTTGTCGCGGTGTTCCGTGGTAGGTGAGTTTGTACAACGTTGTTCCAACGTTGTAAACAGGTGCTGCCAGGGTCGATACCTGGGCGTTACGATCGACGGCGTCAGATCTTGTCCGGCTCGTGTGGGCCGTACGACCTGGGAGGCGGGGGCAGTGGGAGTGAGTCTGCGCGACATCGCGCGTCTGGCGGGGGTGTCGGTGAAGACCGTCTCCAACGTCGTCAACGGATACGCCCACGTCTCGCCGGCGACCCGGGCGAAGGTGGAGCAGGCGCTCTCCCAGCTCGACTACCGGCCCAACCTGTCGGCGAGGAACCTGCGGCAGGGGCGCACCGGCGTGATCGCCCTGGCCCTGCCCGAGCTGGAGGCGCCCTACTTCGCGGAGCTGTCCCGGTTCGTCATCGACGCCGCGGCCGAGCTGAGGCTGCTGGTGGTCATCGAGCAGACCGACGGGAGCCTGGAGCGGGAGCGGCAGATCCTCGACGGGGTCCGCGACCACCGGGTGGACGGGCTCATCCTCAGCCCCATCGCGATCGGCGCCGACGAGCTCGCGGCCCGCACCGACGACACCGCGCTCGTCCTGCTGGGCGAGCGGATCCACGACGGCCCGGCCGACCACGTGGCGATCGACAACGTGCGGGCGGCCCGTGACGTCACCGAGCACCTGATCGGGCTGGGCCGCACCCGCATCGCCGCGCTGGGCGCCCAGGACAACTCCGCCAGCGGCACGGCCCCGCTCCGCCTGGCCGGATACCGGCAGGCGCTGGCCGCGCACGGCCTGCCCGAGACGGTGGGCAAGGTCGAGCGCTACCGCCGGGCCGAGGGCGCGGCGGCGATGGCCGCGCTGCTGGAGCACCGGCCCGACGCGGTCTTCTGCTTCAACGACCTGCTGGCCCTGGGCGCGCTGCGGACGATCCTCGCCGCGGGCCTGCGGGTGCCGGAGGACATCGCGCTGGCCGGGCTGGACGACATCGAGGACGGCCGCTACAGCACGCCGACCCTGACCACGGTGGCCCCCGACAAGGCGGAGCTGGCCCGGATCGCCGTCGATCTGCTCCGCCGGCGGATCGACGGCCGGGCCGACCGGCCCCCGCAGGAGGTCCGGGCCGGCTACCGGCTCATGGCGAGGGAGAGCACCCTCGGGCGGTGAGGGCGCCGGCCACCTGACCGCCCGCCCGGACGTTGCGGAACTTCTTGGTCGTGCCCATCGCGCGGCCGTGGATGTCGATGGTGCCGGTCTCGGGATTGTAGGAGAAAGCGGTGGGGCTGTTCTGCAGCACGCCGCCGGGGTCAATGGTGGCCAGGCGGCCCAGCCGCTGGCTCGCGAGATAGTCGAGTTCTTCCTGTGTGAACGCCATGATTGCAGCCTGCAACCTTAACTTTGCTTGAGGTCAAGCTAAAGTGGGGCGTGCCCAAGAACCTGGAGATGACCGTCGGCCAGCTCGCCTCCCGCAGCGGGGTCGCCGTCTCGGCCCTGCACTTCTACGAGTCGAAGGGGCTGATCCGCAGCCGCCGTACGGCGGGCAACCAGCGCCGCTTCACGCGTGACACGCTACGCAGGATCGCCTTCATCCGGGTCTCGCAACGGGTGGGGATCCCGCTCAGGACGATCCAGGACGCGCTGTCCGCGCTGCCCGACGAGCGCACTCCCACCCGGGAGGACTGGGAGAGGCTCTCCTCGGTGTGGCGGGGCGAGCTGGACGACCGGATCCGGCAGCTCCAGCGGCTCCGCGACGGCCTGACGGAGTGCATCGGCTGCGGCTGCCTCTCCCTGGACCGCTGCGCGCTGGCCAACCCCGACGACGTGGCGGCGGCCAGGGGCCCGGGCTCGCGCCTGCTGGTCCTCCCGCGCCGCGACTGCCCCCCGCCGTGCGAGGGCCCGGAGGCCGTGGGCGCCTGACGGCCCGGGGCCGTCCCGCGCTCGCGGGCCGCCGATCCCGGCGGCCCCGGTTTCCGAGGCCGTGGCCGGCGGCGGTGCTCCGGTCCGGGGCCGTGGTCGGTGGCGACGCTCGGGTCCGGAGCCGTGGTCGGTGGTGGCGGTGGCGGTGGGGGAGCTCAGCAGCCGTGGGCGCGCAGCCAGGCGCGGTTGGCGCGCTGGTCCTCCAGGGCCCGGCCGAGATCCTGGCCGGAGCCCGGCACGTCCTGTTCGACGACCAGCCAGCCCTCGTAGCCGCCGAGCCCGTCCAGGACGCCGGGCAGATCGACCTCCCCCGCGCCGAGCGGCGGGAAGGCGCCCCCCGCGACGACCGCCGTCAGGTCGCCGCCGGCGGCCCGCACCCGGTCGTGCGCCCGCCGGCTCGCGTCCTTGAGGTGGAGCTGCCTGATCCGGCCGCCCCACTCCCGCAGCGCCGCCACCGGATCGCCGCCCGCCAGCCACAGGTGCCCGGTGTCCAGGCAGAGCGACACGTCGGTGAGCTCCAGCAGCCGCTCCACCTCCTCCGGGGTCTCCACCAACGTCCCCAGATGGTGGTGGAAGACGGGTTCCAGACCGCGGTCGCGGCAGCGGTCGGCCGCCCGCTGGACCCGGGAGGCGAACCCCGCCCACGCCGCATCCGGCAGCCCGGGGGCGGCGCCCCGGGCGGACCGCTCCGGGTGGGCCGGGCAGGCGAGGGTGGGCCGGGGCGCGAACCGCCCGTCGACGGCCGGCGCGCTCGTGAACGCCGCCAGCGCCGCGTCCAGCCCGGCCAGGTCGGCCGCGAACCCGCCGGCGTCCTCGTAGCGCAGGTCGACCCAGCCGCCCGCCAGTCCCATCCCGGTCCGGGCCAGCCGCTCCCGCAGCTCGGGGCCGGTGCCGAGATAGCCGATCGGGCCGGAGTCGATCCCGTCGTAGCCCGCCTCGGCGAGCGCGCCGAGCAGCGCGTCGGGGTCCAGCGGGGCGCCGTCCGCCCGGTAGATCCCGAAGTTGACGGGGGCGTTCGCGACCTTGACCGCCATGGGTCACTCCCTACAGGTCAGCCAGCGGAGAGGATTGTCGTGGGTGATCAACCGGATGGTCTCCTCGCTGATCCCGGCCTCGCGCAGCCGGGGCAGGAAGGTGCGGAACAGGTGGCTGTAGCCGGCCCCGCCGTACCGCTCGATCTCGGAGACCCTGGACAGGCCGCTGCTGAGCAGCAGCCGGTGCGCGTATCCGGCCTCGATGAGGTCCAGCGCCTGCCGGAGCCGGTCGGCCCCCAGCGAGGTGAGGCAGACGTAGCCGCCCGTACCGACGATCTTACGGGGGATCGCCGGGTCGGTCCCCGCGTCGGCGACGCTGATCCGGTGGGCGGGCAGGCCCTGGCCGAGGAGGATCTCCAGCAGGGGCAGGGCGCCGCGGTGGTGGACGGCGACGGGCAGGCCCGAGGCCAGGGAGGCCCTGGCGGCCGCGGCCGCGCAGCGCTCCTCGGCGGGGGTCGGCTCCTGGCCCCACACGCCGATCTCGCCGATCACGCCGGGGCGGACGCTGGTGCCGTCCAGGCCGTCCTCGATCTCGGTCAGCAGGTGCCGGGTGAGGGCGTCCACGTCGGCGTCGAGCGCCCAGGCGGGGGTGAACGGCCCGGCGAAGAAGCCGGTCCCGGCCACCACGGCCACCCGGCTGCCGGCCGTGACGCGGGCCAGCGACGCGGCGTCCCGGCCCGTGCCGATGCAGCTCAGCTCGACGACCAGGCTGAGCATGTCGGACTGGCGCAGCCCGCACAGCTCCCGGGTGACCTCCTGCTCCTCGTCGAGCCAGCGGTGCGGGTCGGAGGGGGCACCGGCCGCCCAGCGCATGTCGCTGCGCAGGTGCTCGCGGGGGAGGATCGCTCCGGCGACGGCGGACGGGGCGCAGGAACCGCTGACGGTCCTGACGACAGGGGCCTCGTGTGTGATGAGAGGAGCCTCAGGCATGAACGGACATTAGCCCATATTTGGTGTAAATATCTCGGGAGTCCGCAGGGTTTTACCTTGCAGTTGTTAGTTGCGTCTCCAAACTATTGACGGTCCGTGGCCCGGCCTGTGAACCTCTGGGCGTTCATGCACCCGCATCATGGGCGGTCGAAGGCCAGGGTCCCGCCACCTGATCGTGCATGGCGGCTTGTCCGTTGCTCTGCGAGGGAAGCCGTACATGCGAAGAAGGCTGTTCGGCGTGCTCGCCGCCGTGGCGGTGGCGTGCGCGGCGGGCCGGACCGTCCTGACCGTGGTCCCGTACGGCCCTCCGGGGAAGCGCGGGACCACCCCGGCTCCCGCCGTCCGCCCCGTCGTCCTTCCGCCTGTCCGCCCCGCAGCCGGTCGCGGGTCATCCTCCGGAACAGGGGCGACTCATCCGCCAGAATGATTAGAGATGAGAGGTGCTGGCCTATTCTGGAGTGAAACGACCGCCCGGGGGAACGCGTGGCTATCTCAGACGGGGTGCGGAGCACCCAGGACAGCGCCGAAAGGCCGTCCGAGACCGGTGACGCCGACGTGTTGAAGGACGAGGCGGCGCGGCGGTCCGGAATTCACGGCTGGCTCGACGGCGTCCGGTCCACCCGCACCGGACGCCTCACCCTCAAAATCGTCATCGGCGTCATCGGCGCCGTGCTGGTCATCGCCGGCCTCATCATGGTCCCCTTCCCCGGCCCCGGCTGGCTGGTGGTCTTCGCCGGCCTCGCCGTCCTGGCCACCGAGTTCCACTGGGCCCACCGGCTGCTGGAGTTCGGCAAGCGGACCCTGTCGGCCTGGACGGCCTGGCTCGGCCGCCAGGGCTGGCCCGTCAAGATCCTGGTCGTCCTCGTCGCCGCCGTGGCCGCCGCGGCCATCGTCTACTACGGCCTCAAGCTGAGCTTCGGCCTGGACCTGGCCGTCGAGGCCCAGAAGCTCATCAACCGCTGACGCCGCTCCACCGCTCCGGGCGGCCATCGCCCCGGACGGTCGCGCCCCGGGCCTCCGAGGCTCCCGGGAGGCTTTACCCGGAGCTGCCGGGCGCGTGATCGTCTCGATGTGCCGCTCTCCGTAGTCTCTCCGTCTGATCATCACAGACGTCCCGAGACACAAGGAGAGTGGCAACCGATGCGCGCCCTGTCTTCGACGCTCGCCCTGGCGGCGGCCGCAGTCGTCGCCGTGACGGGCCCCGCCGCCCACGCCGACGCCGTCAACCTGGGCGCGACGGTCCAGGCCGGCGGCGAGGTGTTCCTCACCGAGGGACTGGTCCCCACCGCCCCCTACAAGGGCAAGGTGCTGGTCAAGCTGGAGAACAACACCGTGCCGGTGGAGATCAAGATCGGCAACTGCCGGGGCAGATATCTCGGCGCGGTGACGATCGCCGCCGACGACCACGCCCCCTACGTCGCCGCCGATCTCGACACGGTCCCCTCCTGCATCCGTTTCCGGATGAAGAACCTCGGCACCTCCCCGGCCACCGTCACGGGCGCCGGTTACTTCTGACCGGGCCGTCTGACCGGGCCGTCCGCCACCCCGGCCGTCGTCGGGGTCCCGGCCGGACCCGGTACGGCGAGCGGCCCGGACGGTCCCGGACGCCGTCCGCCGTACCGCACCGCTCCGTTGTCACCGGTGTGAGCGAGGTCACAGCGGAAAATGTGCGTTCCCGACAGAAGAAGCGACGAGGAGATCGGAGTACCGTCCGGGGCAGGAGGAGCCCACGTGAGCATTGCCCGCGCCGCCGAACAGCCGCTGGCCGACATCCCCCGGGAGTTCGCCGACGCCCTCCGCCCCTACCTGCGCGACCTGACCGAGGAGATGGCCGGCGAGATCCAGGCGAGCGTGCCCGAATACTCCCGGCAGAGCGGCGCCTACGCCCGCAACGTCAGGCACGCCGTGGAGGAGGCCCTCGCGGGCTTCGTGAACCGGGTCGGCGACAGGGGGGCCAGCCGGTCCCGGCTGCTGGAGGTCTACCGCGCGGTGGGCGGCGGTGAGGCCGCCGAGGGGCGGCCCCTGGACTCGCTCCAGTCCGCGCTGCGGATCTGCGCGAGGGTGGCGTGGCGAAAGCTGGCAGAGGAGTCCGAACGGCTCGACCTGTCCCGGCAGCGGATGTGCGACATCGGGGAGGCGATCCTGGTCTACCTCGACGAGATCGCCGCCGCGGCGGCCGACGGCTATGCCGAGGCTCAGGTGAGGGCGGCGGGCGAGCTCGAACTGCGCCGCCGGCGGCTGCTCGACCTGCTCGTCGCCGACCCGCCGGCCGATCCCCGGGCCGTGGCCGATCTCGCCAGGTCGGTGTGCTGGACCACGCCGCGCACCGTGGCCTGTGTCGCGCTCGCCGCACGTGTCCAGGGCGAGCTGCCCAGGCCGGGCCTGCCGCCCGACGTCCTCGCCGACCTCGACCGGTCAGACCCCTGCCTGGTCGTCCCCGACCCCGACGGCCCGGGGCGGCACGGCCTGCTCGACGCGCTGAGCGCCGACTGGACCGTGGTGATCGGCCCCGCGGTCGGCCTGGGCGAGGCGGCCCTGTCGCTCAGACTCGCCCGGGACGCCCTGGCCCTGGCCCGGCGCGGCGTGCTGGACGGCGGCCGGAGCATCAGGGCGGCGCAGCACCTGGCCACCCTGATGATCTTCCAGGACGAGGCGCTGATCCGCATCATGGGACGGGCGCGGCTGGCGCCCCTGCGCGACCTGCGGCCCGCCCAGCGCGACCGGCTGGCCGAGACGCTCCTGGCCTGGCTGCAGAGCGGCAACGCCACCGAGGTGGCGGCCCGGCTGCACATCCACCCGCAGACCGTCCGCTACCGGCTGCGTCAGGCCACCGAGCTCTTCGCCGACCAGCTCAGCACCCCCGGCGACCGCTTCGAGCTGGAGGTCGTCCTGCGGGCCCGGGCCGCCGGGCTGCCGGCCGTACCGGACTGACCTCCTGCCGGGCCGGTGCCCGCCGCGGCGGCGCCGTATCGGTCCTGCTCCGGAGAGGCCGAAAGGGCTGACTTAAATATCCGGGCGGCGCCATTTATGGAAGAAATCACATCTCGTATGAATATGCCGCCTAAACCAATCCGGTATAGGTCGCGATCATGAGGTGTTTTCTGCCTAAAATGCCGCCGTGTCTGTGACTCCTGGGATTTACCGACTGCTCGGATGCGCCGTCATCGTGATCTCGGTGGCCGCGCCGACCTCGCTCACCGCGCACGCCGCCGGGTCCGCGCCCGCCGCGGCGGCCGTGCCCGCCGCCGGGTCCGCGGACCTCGTGCTGCCCGGCACCCGGGTGACCGTGCGGGAAGAACCCGCCGACCCGCTCAAGGTCACCTCCTACACCCTCGGCAACGTGGCATACCTGCGCAGGAGCGCCGGGTTCGCCAAGCAGACCGGCTATCAGGAGATCACGGTCGGGCCCCGGGGGGCCAGGGCGCTCGCGGTCCCCACCGCCTACAACGCCGGACACGACTGGGTGCTCCTGGCCGACCTGGCGGCCAACAACGGCGCCAAGGTCCAGACCGTCGACAAGCCGCTGGTCGCCAAGTTCGCCCACTGGTCCCGCAACGGCACCAAGGCGGTCCTGACCGTCCAGCGCAAGAACGGCGCGGCCTGGGACACCACCGGCTTCGTGATCGTCGACGCGACGGCGAAGACCGCCCGGGCGGTGGCCGTGACGGGAGTGGACCGGACCGCGAGATTCCGCTGGAGCCCCGACGGCGCCGAAGTGGTCGCCGGACACCAGGGCGGCACCCGCTTCTACGGACAGGACGGCCGGATCCGGCGCACCCTGGTCAAGACGGGGATCCCCGCCGGCGGCGAGGACGTCTTCTCGCCCTCCGGACGGGCCCTCATGACCTGGTGCCCGGCGACCTACACCGAGCACGTCTGCTTCTGGGACCGCACCTCGGGCCGGCTCGCGGCCAAGGCGAACATCCAGCCCAAGGCCCTGCTGGGCTGGTGGGACGACAAGCACTTCATCGCGGTGGTCCCCAGCTCCGGCGCCTACCGGGCCGTCCTGGCCGACCTCAGGGGCAGGGCCGTGCGGGTGCTGGCCGACATCTCCGCCGAGGACTGGGCCAACAAGGTCTATCTCAGCTACACCCGCCGGTGACGGCCCCGGTCCGCGGTCCGACGGCGGTGCCGGCCGGGGCGAGGAGGCCATGGGCGGTGGCGGAACGGC
>NZ_JBSFPS010000027.1:0-52729 GCF_053588315.1 Streptosporangium sp. NPDC003464
CCGCCGCCCAGGATCGATACGCCCTCTCGGTGTCGAGGGTGTAGGAGTCGGGCTCGGTGCCGGTGAGCAGCGCGATGCGCGAGGCCCCCGCGTCGCGCAGACTGCCGAGCAGGACGTGCAGGGTCTCGTCGGAGTCGCTCTCGATGCCGGGCACGTCCGCGCAGTCCGGGTCGAGGGGCTTGCCGTCGGTCACCACCGGTTTGCCCCGCCGGCGGCACTCGGTCACGATCGGGTCGCCGTGCGCGGGGTCCACGATGATCACACCGTCCAGGGGGACCTTGCCCCACAGGGCCGTGGGCAGGACCACCACCGCGTGGTCGCGCTCGACCGCGAGCATGGTCGCCCCGGAGATGAACGCGGCGTAGTAGGGCCGGTAGGTGTGCTCCCAGTGCCGTGAACTGACGTGCTCGACCAGGATGCCGATCACGCCGACCCGGCCGGAGGCGAGCCCGGCCGCGATCGGGTCGGGCTGGTAGCCGAGCCTTTCCGCCGCCGCTCGCACCACGTCGCGAGTGCGCTCCGAGACCCGGCCCTTGCCGCTCAGCGCGTGGGAGACCGTCGTGATCGACAGCCCGGTCGCCCGGGCGACGTCGCGGATGCCGATGCGAGGGGTCACCTAGGCATAGTGCCACGGATGAGAAAACGTTTTGGCAACATTCCTTGACTCTGCCAAAACGCTTTTGCAACAGTTCCGCCAGGCCCCCAACCAGGAAAGACGCGCCAATGGTCACTAACCGTCCCCGCATCGTCGCCGCAGGTCTGCTGGCGCTGCTGTCCATCGCCGGGTGCGGCACGCCGTCCACCTCGGCCAACACGACCGAGGCGAGCGGCGGCTCGTACGGCAACTGCAAGGTCACCGGCAAACGCGGCGAGTTCACCCTCAAGCCCGTCGTCGCGGACACCCTGAGCGTGCAGGGCGACCTGCCCTCTCCCGGCTGGTGGAACGGCGACACCGTCGCCGCGATCAAGGACGGCTACGAGTACTGCATGGCCGCCACCATCGCCCACCGGGCGGGCCTGTCCAAGCTGGCGATCGAGAACACGCCCTTCGACGCCCTCGTCTCGGGCCGCACCCAGAACTTCGACATGGCCCTCGCCGAGATCTCCATCACCGACGAGCGCAAGAAGGTCGTCAACTTCTCCGCACCGTACTTCGCCTCCAACATCGGCGTGATGGTGAAGAAGGGGGCGTCCGTCACCGCCGGGAACATCCGCAAGCTCCGCCTCGGCGTCAAGCAGGGCACCGCGGGCGCGCTGTGGGTGGCCGGCACCCTCAAGCCGGAGCAGCAGCCCAAGGTCTTCGCCAACGACTCGGAGATGAGCGCCGCGCTCCAGGCCGGCCAGCTCGACGCGGCCTTCCAGGACGTGGCCATCATGCTCGGCTCGGCCGTCAAGTCGAACGGCCTGCTGGAGGTCGTCGGCCAGTACAGCACCGGTGAGTCCTACGGCGCCCTGTACCCGAAGGACTCGGCGAACGCCGAGACCATCAACAAGATCATCGAGCAGATGCAGTCCGACGGGACCCTCGACCAGCTCTCCGCGGCGTATCTGTCCAAGGCGTTCGGCGGTGACCCCGCCCGGGTTCCGCTGTGGCAGGCGTCATGACGGCGACGGCTCAGCCCGTCCCGACGCCGGGACGCGGCGCGGCCCTCGCCGGTCTCGCGGCGGCCACGGTCGCCACCGTGGCCACCTGGTCCGTCGCGGCCGTCCTCTTCGAGGCGGCGAGCCCCGGCGTCTGGCGCTGGGTGCTGGGTGCTGCCGCCCTGCTGGGCGCCGCCGCCGTGCTCCTCGTCTACCGCCCGGCGCTCGACGCCTGGCGCTGTTCGGGCCGGTGCGCCACCTCGGCGGACGTCGTGGAGCGGCGAGGGCTCGCCGCCCGGGTGCGGGAGTCCGCGTGGACCGCGGCCGGTACGGCGTTCGCCGTCCTGTGCGCCCTCGCCCTGATCGTCTTCGTGCTCGCGAACGACGCCGCCGTGCAGCGGACGTTCTTCCAGGGCGAACTGATCGGCACGAGCACCCTCGACATCGTCCGGGCCTTCGGCACGAACCTGTTCATCGCCGTCGTGGCGCAGGTCCTCGTGCTGGTCTGGGGGCTGGCCCTGGCCCTCGCCCGGCTCGCCCCCGGCCGCGTGGGACGGCCCATCCGGGCTCTGGCGGTCGTCTACATCGACGTCATCCGGGCCGTGCCCGCGATCATCGTCATCTACCTGATCGGCTTCGGCCTGCCGATCGCGCAGATCCCGGTGCTGTCCGGCCTGAGCCAGACCTGGTACGCCGTTCTCGCGCTGACGGTCGTCTACGGCGCCTACGTCGCCGAGGTCTTCCGCTCGGGCATCGAGAGCGTGCACCCGAGCCAGGTGTCGGCCTCGCGCTCCCTCGGCTTCTCCCACCTGGCGACGATGCGCCACGTCGTGGTGCCGCAGGCGACGAAGCGCGTCGTCCCGCCGCTGCTCAACGACTTCATCGGCCTGCAGAAGGACACCGCGCTGGTCAACGTGATCGGCACGATCGACGCGTTCAACCAGGCCAAGATCTTCTCCGCGAACCACTTCAACCTGTCGTCGGTCACGGTCGTCGCGGGCCTGTTCATCCTGATCACGATTCCGCAGGCGCGCCTCGTCGACCGGCTGATCGCACGCGACAAAGCCCGGGGGGCGTGATGGCATTCCTTGAGATCACCGGGCTGCGCAAGAGCTACGGGGACCACGAGGTGCTGCGCGGCATCGACCTGTCGGTGGAGCAGCACGAGGTGATCTGCCTCATCGGGGCCTCGGGGAGTGGCAAGTCCACGCTCCTGCGCTGCATCAACGCCCTGGAGACGATCGACGGCGGCCAGGTCAGGCTCGACGGCGAGGTCGTCTCCGGCCCCGGGGTGGACGTCAACCTGCTCCGCCGCGACGTCGGAATGGTGTTCCAGAGCTACAACCTGTTCCCGCACATGAGCGTGCTCGACAACGTCACGCTCGCGCCGATCCGGCTCGGCGGCCTCTCCCGCGCGGAGGCCGAGAAGAAGGCGACGGCACTGCTGGAGCGTGTCGGCCTGGCGGACCGGGCCGGCGCCTTCCCCGACCGGCTCTCCGGCGGCCAGCAGCAGCGCGTGGCCATCGTGCGCACGCTCGCCATGGAACCCCGGGTCCTCCTCCTGGACGAGATCACCGCCGCGCTGGACCCCGAACTCGTCGCCGAGGTGCTCGGCATCGTCCGGCAGCTCGCCGCCGAGGGCATGACCATGCTGCTCGCCACCCACGAGATGAGCTTCGCCCGGGAGGTGGCCGACCGGGTCTGCTTCCTCCACCAGGGCAGCCTCCTGGAGCAGGGCCCACCCGAGCAGATCTTCACCGAACCCGTAGAGGAGCGCACCCGAATGTTCCTGAAGTCGATCATCGCGGCAGGCCGTCTGTGATTCTCGCGATCCAGCATGAGGACGGCACCGGACCCGGCCTGATCGGCGAGCGCATCGCGACGGCCGGCGTCACGCTGGACCTCCGGTCCCCCTTCCGGGGCGACAGCCTGCCCCCGTCCCTCGACGGATACGAGGGGCTGCTCGTGCTCGGCGGCACCCCGGGCACCTACGACGTCGACCTCGCCCCCTGGCTGCCGCACGCCGGCGAGCTGCTGCGCGGAGCCGTACGCGACGAGGTGCCCACCCTCGGGGTCTGCCTCGGCGGCCAGCTGCTCGCCGCCGCCTGTGGCGGCGAGGTCGCGGTCGCCGCGCGTCCCCAGGTCGGGCTGTACGGCCTGCACGCCCATCCGGCCGCCGCCGACGACCCGCTCTTCGCCGGTCTCCCCGCGGACGCGCAGGCCGTCCAGTGGCACTGGGACGAGATCACGTCGCTGCCCCCGGGAGCCGTGCCCCTCCTGTGGGACGAGGACTTCCCCTTCCAGGCGTTCCGGCTGGGCCCGGCGGCGTGGGGCGTGCAGTTCCACCCCGAGGTGCTGCTCGATTCCGCCCGGGCGTGGGCGAAGGACGAGTCGGGCAGGCTCGTGCGGCTGGGAGTGGACGTGGCCGCGATGCTCGACCGGGTCGAGGCCGCCGAACCGTCCCTCCGGACGCTCTGGGGTGGCGTGACCGACCGCTGGATCGACCTCGTCCGATCTCACCCGACCGTGCCGGGGGCGTCCGTCAGCGGGCCGTGACGCGACGCGGTCGTCCGTCAGGCGGGCTGGTCCCAGATGCTGGGGGTGTCCGTCTCCTGACGCATGACCGCGGACCATTCGAGCGCCGAGCGCGCGTTCTCCAGATCGTCGGTGGCTATCACGATCCTCACGCCCCCGAAGGTGGTGTAGGCGAGGTCGATGTTGACGTTCGCGTCGGCGAGCTGCCTGGTCAGCTCGCCGAGCGTCCCGGGCCGATCCTCAAGGTCCACCACCAGCACCGGTCGCTCGTCCGCGATCCCCATCCCGGCGCCTTCGAGCACCTCCCGGCACCTGTCGGCGACCGCGTCGTCGACGAGCACATGGACGATGCCCTTGCCCTCCCCGGTGAAAGCTGCGAGGCCCTTGATGTTCACGCCGGACTCGCCGGTGACCTCCCCCAAGCGGGCCAGCTCACCCGGCTGGTCACTGATGATGACGGCTATATCGGTGGGCATCGCCCATCAATCTTCTCATCAAGTAATAAATCCGACAATCCACCCTCCCCTAGTACGGTGGCCACACACCTTGTCGCCCGGGTGAAGCCGGGGCCGGGGCCGGGGCCTGAGCCGTTCCCGGCAGGAGCAGCCGGTCGGCGAGTGCGGCCAGGCAGAGCGCCCAGCCACTCCAGGCCACGTATCCGGCGAAGTTGACCAGATCCGCGCCGGGCAGCTTGAGCGGCACCAGCAGCCCGGCCAGGATGGCCAGCGCCGCGCCGGCGCCCAGCGCCCTGAACCAGCGCGGCGGCGCGGGCAGGGCCGCCAGGAGCAGGAGGGTCCAGGCGGCGGTGAACAGGTAGCCGAGAGTTTCGCCGACCCCGGTGCCGAGATAGCCGTGCAGGACGGCGAAGACGGTCTCGGCCGTCGCCCGGTCACTCGCGTGGGCCAGTGCGGGCACCGCGAACGGCCAGCGGATCAGGCCGATGATCTGGACCAGCCCGGCCAGCACCCCGGCCTGCGTCGCCAGCGCGGCGACCGGCCGGTCCGGCAGGCGGCGGCCGAGCAGCACCGCGACCGGGATCAGCGAGCCGGCGCCGAGCGCCAGCAGCAGGAACCAGGCGGAGACGGCCGTCTGGTTGGCGGCGAACCTGGCCAGGACCGTCGCGGGCGGCTCGGCGAGCACGTCCGGATAGCCGAAGACGGCGCCCAGGCCGATGAAGGCCGCGTTGGCCGCGATCACACCCAGGGCGAGGATCGATCTCATGGGACTCCTTAACTCTGAACGGTGTTTAATATTAAACACCGTTCAGAGTTTCTTTGGAAGACTAGAGTTTCCCCGTGAAGAGAGGACCTCAGCGCTCGGTCGATCCGCGAGCCGTCCTGGACGCGGCCCTGGAGCTGGTCGACGGCGGAGGGCTGACCATGCGGGCACTGGCCGCGCGGGTGGGCCTGACTCCCGGCGCGCTCTACACCTACTTCCCCGACCGGGCCGCCATCATGAACGCGCTGACCGACCGGCTGCTCGCCGATGCCGACCTGGGTGTGCTGGAGGACCGCGCCAGGCCGCCGCACCAGCGGATCGAAGACTTCGCGCTGGCGTTGCGCGAAGTGCTGCTGTGCCACCCGGCGGCGGTGCCCGCGATCCTCGGCGCCGCCTACAGCGGGCCGGTCGCGCTGCGGGTCGGTGAGAGCATGCTCGGCGTGCTGCCGGACCCGCGCGCCTGCTACGCCGTGATGGTCTACGTGCTGGGCTCCATCGCCCTGGAGGCGGCCGAGCTGGTGGGCGCGGGAGGCAAGGACGGCAAGGGGGCGGAGGCGCGGGGCGCCCTCCCCTCCGAGGCCGAGCGGATCGCCGCGCGCCGGGCCACCCTCGCCGTCGATCCCGACGTCTTCCCCCGCACCCACGCCGCGGCCGACGCCATCGCCGCCTACATCTCGACCGACCAGTTCCGCTGGGGCCTGCGCCGCCTCCTGGCAGGTATGTAACGGCACCGCCCCCTCGGAACTCCTACCCCTCGGTCAGGCGGTCCAGGCGCTCGGTGGCCTCGATGTACTCCTCGACCATCGTGAAGACCACGTCCTTGGCCGACCTCACCTGGTTCATGGTCCCGATGATCTGACCGGCGGGGAAGGTGGCCAGCTCGGCGGCGTCGGAGCGGCCGATCCGGCGCAGGGCGTCGGAGACCAGCATGAACTGCAGCGGCATCGGCAGGGTGCCCGGCGACTCGGCGGACTCCCAGGCGTCGGTCCACTCGTTCTTCAGCAGCCGGGCGGGCTTGCCCGTCCACGACCGGGAGCGCACGGTGTCGCGGGAGGTGGCCTCCAGGATGCGCCGCCTGGCCATCTCGGGGGTGTCGGCCTCCTCGACGGTCAGCCAGATGGACCCGGTCCACACACCCTCGGCGCCGAGCGCCATGCCCGCCGCCATCTGGCGCCCGTCGCCGATGCCTCCGGCGGCCAGCACCGGCACGTCCACGGCGTCCACGACCTGCGGGATGAGCACCATCGTGGAGATCTCACCGGTGTGCCCACCCGCCTCGGTGCCCTGGGCGACGACGATGTCCACGCCGACCTCGACCTGTTTGACCGCGTGGCGGGGGGTGGAGGCCAGCGCCGCCACCTTCACCCCTTTGGCGTGCGCCTGCTCGACCACGTCGGCGGGCGGCGGGCCGAGGGCGTTGGCCAGCAGCGCGATCGGGTGCCTCAGCGCCACCTCGACCTGCGGCCGGGCGGTGGCGTCGGTCCAGCCGAGCAGGACCTTGCCGGCGTCGGAGCCGGACAGCTCCGCGACGCCGTGCGCGGCCAGCAGGCCGTCGACGAACGCGCGGTGGCCGTGGGGGATCATCCCCTGGAGCCGTTCCACCAGGTCCTCGGAGGAGTCGGTGCCCAGCTCGGCCCCCGCGTAGGAGGCGGGCATGACCACGTCGACGCCGTACGGCCTGCCGTCGACGTGGTCGTCGATCCACTTGAGCTCCGTCTCGAGCTCTTCCGGGGTGAAGTAGAGGGCGCCGAGCACGCCCATCCCGCCGGCGCGGCTGACCGCGGCGACGACGTCCCGGCAGTGGCTGAACGCGAAGATCGGAAGCTCGATGCCGAGCATGTCCGTGACACGTGTCCGCATGCGCCCACGGTACGGTCACACCCAGCTAACTGCAACGCGTTCTAGTCTAGAACCTTCCGTCGGTACCGCCGGAGAGGATGTCGGCACCGCCGGGGGGCCTCGTCGAGAACATGTTTCAGCGAGGCATCCTGCGCCAGATCGCGCGGGGCAGCACGCGCATCACCGCGAAGACCGCCCGCAGCCTGCCGGGCACCCACACGACCTCGGCGCCCGAGCGCAGCCCGTCGATCACCGCGTCGGCGACCTGGCCCGGCGTGGAGGACATCGGCGCGGGGGACATGCCCTCGGTCATCCTGCCGATCACGAAGCCGGGCCGGACCACCATCACCCGGGCGCCCGAACCGTGCAGCGCGTCGCCCAGCCCCTGCGCGAAGCCGTCCAGGCCCGCCTTGGCCGAGCCGTACACGAAGTTGGCCCGGCGCACCCGCACCCCGGCCACCGAGGAGAGGACCACCAGCGTGCCGTGGCCCTGCTCGCGCAGCCGGCGGGCGGCGAAGAGCCCGGCGGACACGTGCCCGCCGTAGTTGACGGCGACGGCCCGGGCGGCGGCCACCGGATCGGCGTCGTAGGCCGCCTGGCTGCCCAGCACCCCGAAGGCGGGGATCACCACGTCGAGGTCGCCGACCAGTTCCGCGGCGGCCTCGATCACCTCACCGTGCGTCTCGGGGCGGGAGGCGTCGAAGTCCAGCAGGTGCACCTCGGCGGCGCCGATCACCGGGGGCGTGTCACCGGTGTCACGGGCGGCGAGCACGACCCGGCGGGCGCCGTCGCGGACCAGCCGCTCGACGATCGCCAGCCCGATCTCGCTGCGCCCGCCCAGCAGCAGCACGGTGTCCACCGCGCCCAGGGCGTTCCTCATCGGGCAAGCCTCCCAGCGAGCTCCACAGGCCCGCGCCGCACAGCCGGCCTCACAGCAGGAGCCTCCTCGCCAGGTCGGAGCGGAACACCCCGCCGGGATCGGCCCCCTCGCGGACCTTACGCCACTCCCCCAGCCGCGGATACATCGCGGCCGCCGTCTCGGCCGACATCCGCGAGTCCTTGGCCAGGTAGACGCGCCCACCCGCCTCGGCGACCCAGCCGTCGAACTCCCGCAGCAGCGCGGCCAGCCCGGCGCGGCCCGCCGGGATGTCCAGGGCGAGCGTCCAGCCGGGGATCGGGAACGACAGCATCCCCGGCGTGCCGGGGCCGAACCGCTTGAGCACGGTGAGGAAGGAGACCACGCCCTCGGCCGACAGCCGGGAGACGATCCGCCGCAGCGTCGCCTCCGCACCGGCCGGCACCACGAACTGGTACTGGACGAAGCCGCGCGGGCCGTAGACCCGGTTCCAGCCGTCCACCGAGTCCAGCGGGTGGAAGAACGGCGCGAGCCCCTGCAGGAGGCCGGTCGCGGGACGCGCCCTGCGGTACCAGGCCTCGTTGAACGCCCGCACGGTCACCGGGTTGAGCAGGCCGCCCGGCGCCCAGGGCGGGGCCTTCAGCCGGGCGGCGGGCGCGAACGCCAGCGGGTCGGCGCCGCGCGGCAGCTCCTCGCGGCCCGCGTGGTCGCCCCGGGTGAGCACGCTGCGGCCCATCCGGCCGCCGGAGGCGAGCAGGTCGATCCAGGCGACCGTGTAGCGGTAGCGGTCGTCGGTGGCGGTCATCGTCTCCAGCGTGTGGTCCAGGTCGCGGGTGCGCTCGACGTCCACCCGCATGCGCGAGGTCTCGATCGGGACGCACCGGAAGACCGCCTCGGTGATCACGCCGGTGAGCCCCATCCCGCCGACCGTGGCCCAGAACAGGTCGTCGTCCGGCGTGAGGGTACGGCCGGCGCCGTCGGCCGTGACCAGGGTGAGGGAGCGCAGGTGGGCGCCGAAGGAGGAGTCGGCGTGGTGGTTCTTGCCGTGCACGTCGGCCGCCACGGCCCCGCCGACCGTCACGTGCCGGGTGCCCGGCGTGACCGGGACGAACCAGCCCCGGGGCACCAGGGCGGTCATCAGGTCGTGCAGGCTCAGCCCGGCGGCCGCGGTGACCAGGCCGGTGGTCTCGTCGATGGACCACGAGGTCAGCGCGGTGCAGTCGAGGACCAGCCCCCCGGCGTTCTGCGCCGCGTCGCCGTAGGAGCGGCCGAGTCCCCGGGCGGCGACGCCCCGGCCGGGGGCCCGCCGTACCAGCTCGGCGACCTCCCTCGCGGAACGGGGGCGGGCCAGGCGCGCGGGGGTCGGTGCGGTACGGCCCCAGCCGGTCAGGAAGGTCATGGCAGATAGATCCCGAGGGCGAGCGAGACGAGCAGGAGTGCGACGAACGCCTGGATGTGCCGGTCGCGCAGGGCGAGCTCCTCGGGCTCCTCCCCCACTCCCCGGTCCACCAGCAGGTTGTGCCGTAGGACCATGAGCACGAAGGGGACGATGCTGATCCCGTGGAACGGCCCCGGGTGGTCGCTGAGCGCCCACAGGCAGTAGGTCACGATCATGGCGCCGGAGGACATCATACGGACGCCCGCCAGGTATCCGGGAGTGTAGGCGGCCAGGATGGCCCGCGTGGAGCCGCCGTCGGAGGCGCGCAGCTCGGCCTCGCGCTTGCCGGCCACGAGCTGGAGCGAGCCGAGCGAGACCACCACGAGGAACCAGCGCGTCACCGGCACGTCCACGGCGACCGCCCCGGCGTAGGCGCGGACCACGTGACAGGCCGCGACCGCCACCAGGTCCACCACCTCCCGGTGCTTGAGCCAGTAGGTGTAGGAGAAGGTCAGCACCAGGTATCCGGCGACCACGGCCGGGAGCCGCCAGCCGCCGGACAGCGCGGCGACCGCCGGGGCCAGCGCCACGAGCAGGACCCCGGCGGCCCGCGCGAGCCGTACCGGGACCAGGCCCGCCGCGACCGGGCGGTGCCGCTTGCGCGGGTGCCGGCGGTCGGCCTCGACGTCGGCGGCGTCGTTGAGCAGGTAGGTGCCGCTCGCGGCCACACAGAACGCCGCGAAGGCGATCAGCGAGCCCAGCAGCCCCTGGCCGGTCACCAGCACCCCGGCCGCCGCCGGGGCCGCGAAGACCAGGACGTTCTTCAGCCACTGGCGCGGCCGGCAGGCCCGGACGAGAGCGGCGGGCGAGAAGCCGCGGGCAGCACGCGCGGCCGCCGGCGGGTCCGCCGGCGGCCGCGCGACCACCGTTTCCTCGTTCACCGTCCCGGCTTGTCAGGCCCTGCCGGCGCCGCGGAGCGCGAAGAACCCGCCGGCCAGCAGGGCGATGCCCAGCACGAGCAGGACGAGCGGGATCGTCATCTTGATCATGGTGATCTGGCTCTTGCCCTCGGTGGCGTTCTTCACCAGGTCGTTGACCGTCTGGGGGGTCATCTTCGCCGTCGCCACGAAGGCGACGGTGCTCTTGGTGCCGTCCTGGGTCTTGAGGACCTCGTGGCGCTGCTGCTCCTGCTTGACCGGCGAGCCGGTGGTGGGCTCGATCCAGTACGTGTTCTTACCGTCGTAGAACCGGTCCACCTGGATGTCACCCGTCGTGTCGGTCACCCCCAGGATCGAGGCGGGGACGGTGCGGGTCTCGGTCTTCGTCGGCGGGACGTCCTGCTCGAACCGGTAGACCCGCAGCCCGTTGACCGTATCCTCGTCGACGAACTTGGCGTCGAAGGCCCTGCCGACGGTGGAGTTGAAGACCTTGTAGGTCTTCTTCTCGACGTCGAACGGGAACTTGTAGATCTGGCCCTCCATCTTGACGGGCTTCTTGTCGATGTTCACCGCGCAGCAGTCGACGCCCTCGCCGGTGTATTTGTTGAAGGCGCTGCGCCGTTCGCCGAAGGAGACATCCGGATTGCCGTTGGTCACGTCGCTGACCGCGGTGAACTCGTCCCAGACGACCCGGTCGCCCTGGGACTGGGAGACGTCTCCGCGGGTGGTCACGGTGATGCCGAGGTCACCGGTCATCACCTTGAGAGCTTTGGGGTAGAAGTATTGGGCCCCCTGGGCCTCCAGCTTGCTCACCCCGTACTGCGCGGCCGGAGCCGCGATCAGGCTGCCACCGATCTGGAAGCGCACGAGCGGTGCCAGCACGATGAGGAACGCCCCGACGGCTACAAGGATTACTCCGACGATCCGGCGCATCTACCCTCCTGGGCCTTCTGTGCAGGAATTCAAAGGGCGATTTGTACTGAATTAACTTGCTACTGGCCGGTATGTTAGTGCGGCCAGTGACATGCGTCACCGAGGGATGCGCAAACGTGACCGAAACAAGTTCTACTTCGGCGGCCCTGTCTGGGCTCGGCGGCCACCAGGACGCGCTCGACGGCATGCGCGCCGTCGCGGCCTTCATCGTGCTGAGCTACCACGTGGCCATGGAGTCAGGCGAGGCGCTCAAGGAGGGCTTCGGCGGGGCGCTGCTGTCCCGGGGGGACATCGGCGTCCCGATCTTTTTCATTCTGTCCGGAATGCTGCTCTACCGCCCCTTCGCCGCAGCCACCATGGCCGGGAGGGGCGCACCGAACGTCCGCACCTACCTCCGCAAGCGCGGCCTGCGGATTCTCCCCGCATACTGGCTTGTCGTCGTGGTCGCCATGTTCATCTGGTCACGCGACCACGTGGCGGACCTGGGCACCTGGCTCTACCTGCTCCTGCTGGGCCAGAACTACAATCCCGACCCCTGGTGGTTCGGGCTCGGCCCCAAGGGACTCGCCCAGATGTGGAGCCTCTCGGTGGAGGCGAGCTTCTATCTCGCACTCCCCCTCATGGCCGTCGTCCTGGACCGGTACGCGCGCAGGGCGGGCCCGGAGCCGGTGGCACGGGCCCGCAGGCTTCTCGCGGGACTGACGGCGATGGCCTCGATCTCCTATATCTGGACCGTGTTCTCGTTCGTCCCGCTCTACCAGCCCCACCTGAACATCTGGCTCCCGCGATCACTGCTCTACTTCGCAGGCGGGATGGCGCTGGCCGTGCTCGCGCTCTGGGCCCGCGCCGAGCCGGAGGGGCCTGCCGCCCGGGCGGCCCGTACGATCGCGGCCTCCTGGGGATCATGTTGGCTGGTGGCCGCCCTCGCCTTCGCCTTCGCCGCCTCACCGGTGACCGGGGTGCGTTTCCTCGGGCTGGAGACCATGTGGACCGGCCTGTTCGAGCTGGGCCTGTACTCGATCGTGGCGCTGGGTCTGGTGGCGCCGGTCGCGCTGGCCTCCGGCAGGGAGACGCCGCTGAACTCGTTCCTCGGCAACCGGATCATGCGCTATCTCGGCAGAATCTCCTACGGCGTCTTCCTGTGGCAGTTCGTCGTGCTGTTCGTCTGGTACGAGACGACCGGCCAGAAGCCCTGGACCGGTAATTTTCCGATCAACCTGGTGGCCGTGGCGTTCTTCACGGTCGTGCTGGCCGACATGACCTATCGGATCGTCGAGGCACCTGCCCGGCGACTCGGCTCGCGCGGACACCGTCCGGCCACCGGCACAGTAGAGCAACCACCGGCAGTGAGGACCTCCGATCGATGACCAGCACCTCGTCAGCGAAGCCAACGGAGCCGACCGAACCGGCGGAACCGGCGGAGATTTCCTCCGGGCCGTTCCGCGCGGATCTGCGCCGCTCGGTGCGCCTGTTCAGTGCCTTCCGCAAGGAGCAGACCGACCCTGACTTCTTCTACGGGCTGCTGGCGGCCGACACGGTCGCCCAGCTCGGCGCCTACACCCCGCTCGATGGCAGGCTCGTTCTGGACGTGGGCGGCGGCCCGGGATACTTCGCCGACGCCCTGCGCCGGGCGGGGGCGCGGCCGGTGTGCGTCGACTGCGACGCGGGCGAGATGAGCATGCGGGACGGCTCTCCTCCGGAGGGCGCGGTGCTGGGCAGCGCGCTGGACCTTCCCCTCCGCGACGGCTCGGTCGACGTCTGCTTCTCCTCCAACGTGCTGGAACACGTGCCGGATCCGTGGAGGATGACCGGTGAGATGGTCCGGGTCACGCGGCCGGGTGGCCTGATCTACCTCTCGTTCACCAACTGGCTCTCCCCCTGGGGCGGCCACGAGACCTCCCCCTGGCACTACCTGGGAGGCCACCGGGCCGCGCGGCGCTACCGGCGCCTCCACGGCAGGCCGCCCAAGAACGTGTACGGCGAGAGCATGTACGCCGTCTCGGTGGGCGCCGCGCTGAAGTGGGCCAGGTCGTGTTCAGAGATCGAGGTCGTCGACGCGCTGCCCCGCTACCATCCGGGCTGGGCCGGCGCGGTGATCCGGGTCCCCGGCCTCCGGGAGATCGTCACCTGGAACCTCCTGCTGGTCCTGCGCCGCCGCTGACCGCCGGCGCCGTCCCGGCAGGGCACCGGCGGCCATCATGCCCGCCCCGAGCCCTGCCAGGACGGCCGGGACGGTCGTCTCGACCGCCCGCGCCCAGGCCGCGAAGTCCCCGGCGACGGCGGCGAACAGCGCGACGTCCTGCTCCGCCGTACGGAACGTCGCGTCGAAGACCACCAGCCGCTCCTGGTCGTCGGGGGTGCGCAGAGTCTGGCGGACGTGTTCCTCGATCTTGATCGGCAGCCCGCTGCGAGGTTCCACCCAGTAGACGCGGGAGGTCTCCGCGAACCTGGCGACCTTCACCGCACGCCCCGCGAGCCCGGCACGCCGGGCGACCGAGTCCGGGAGCGGGTCCGCCACGTCCTCGATCTTGACCGGCGCCGTGTCCTGCTCGTAGCGGTAGACGCGCAACCCTCGCAGTGACTGCTCACCGGTGTAGCGCATCTGGGTCTCGCGCAGCGTGACGGGATCGAAGAAGGGATGGGCGACCGGCCGGGCGTCGATCGGCCATCGGAAGGCGAGGCCTGCCTGCCGCACTCCCCGCCGAGCGCCGACGTACTCCTCGCAGCAGCTCCTGCTGATTCCGGTGCGCCGGTCGAAGCCGACACGGCGTTCCTGGTAGTCGATCCGCGCCCCGGAGCTGTCGTTGGTGGTGGTCAACTCGGTCCAGACCGCGGTGTCGCCGTCCCCGGCGAAGGAGTCGGCCTGCAGGATGACGGTCCGGTAGACCGGTTCGCCCTCGTGGAGCCGGAGGGTCGCCCAGTCGAAGTAGGTGGCGCCGGTCGCGGCCAGGTGGACCGTCGTGGGGTACGGCTCGCGCGGGTGGACCGCGCTGTACGGGTAGACGTACAGGCGTAGCAGCGCCGCCAGGATCAGCGCGAACGAGCTGGCGGCGAGCAGCGTGACCTGCCGGACATGCGGGACCCTCATGGCGACGGCACGGCCCTTCCGGCCTTGACGTCACCCATGCAGACCTTGGCCCCGGAGGCGATGCCGACGATCTCGATCTGACGTGTCCCCTCCGGGAGCGGCAGATAGATCTGGCTGAGGCCCGCAGGCAGCACGACCCTGTGCTTGGCGTCCCCGGCCAGCACTCCGACCTCGGTGCGGCCCGAGGTCCAGGTGCCCAGCCGGGCGAGCTCTCCCGTCGCGGGAAGGGGGATCGTGATCCGCCCCTGCTTCCGCGGCCAGCAGCCGCCGGGCGGGTCCTGCTTGGCGCCGTCGACGTCCACGGGCCGCAGCCGGCCCTGCCCGTCGAACACGAGCCCGTCCGCCGTCGGCACCGGCACGCGCATCAGCCGCCGCCGCGCCTCGTCCGCCAGCGGTGACAGCAGTCGCGAGGTACGGCCGTACTCACCGTAGCCGGACGAGAGCATGAAGTCGGGCACGGAGGAATCGAAGATCACTTTGTGCTGCTCCACGGTGGCCAGTGCCTTGCGCGCGGTGGCGAGATAGGCGAACTTGTCCGGAGCGCCGAGATGCCCGACGAAGGCGTTCAGGGAGATGAGCGAGGCCACCACGAACCCCCCGACGGCCAGACCGCCCGCCGCGTACACGACCTCCCCCCTGGGCAGCGGTCGCCGGTACGGGGCGGCCTCGCCGAGGAGCGGCAGTGTGAGGAGCCCGGCCACCATGGCCGCGACCGGCAGGGCGTCGGCGATGTAGCGGGTGTCCATACCCAGGAAGCCACCGGCCAGGTAGACACGTCCGTACAGCGGCGGCGGCACGTCTGCCAGCAGCACCCAGCCCAGCAGGATCGCCCAGGCCGCCAGGGCGCGGCGCCGGTAGCGCAGCGTCACCCAGAAAAGCCCGGCCACGACCAGCGCCGACAGCACGACCAGCCCCCAGGGCGGCGCGGCCACGGCCCGGTCGGGTCCGGCGAACCAGGTCCACGGACCACCCAGCGCGGTAGTCAGGAGCGTACGGCCGAGCAGGTTCCCCACGAAGGTCAGCCCGTCGGCGGGCGAGGGGAACGCGCCGATCCCCAGGGCGCCGACGGAGCGCACCAGGTAGAAGCCGGCGAACGCGACGAGCGTGCCTCCGTAGGCGAGCCACAGCCGTCCGCGACCGCGCAGCCCCCCGAAATAGGCCCAGGTGAGTGCGGCGAGCAACAGGGGAATGACGGCGGCCTTGACGAAGAAGAGCATCCCCAGGACGGTCCAGCCGATCGCGGCGGCGACGTGGCGGTTCTTGCCCGTGCGCAGATGGCGCACGTGCGCGGTGACGGCCATCGGTAACGCGATCTGCAGCGGGACGGTGTTCAGCGCGGCCGCCCACCAGGTCAGCACGGGCACGGAGGCGGGGGCGACGACGAACAGCGCCAGCGGCGCGAGGATCAGCGGGCGGCGGCCGAAGAGTGTCGCCAGCATGGTGTAGACGGCGGACCCGGCGAGCGTGTGCGCGGCCACGACGATCACCGCGACCACGGTCCAGTCGTACGGCGCCAGCCGCGTCACCACCCAGTCGACGGCGAAGCCCCCGGGCATGAACTGCCCGAGGTAGAGGTCCGTCAGCCGCGCGGGGTCGAACCCGGACTCCACCGACCTGGCGGCGTAGGCGAAGTCGTCCTCCTTGAAATACGCCTGGGCGACGATCAGCGCCTTGAACGCCGCCTGGACCAGCAGCACGGCGAGCGCGGCGATCAGGGTGGCCCGGCCGTACCGCGACACCGTCTCCGCGCCGGGCCCGACCCGTTCCGGCTTCTCGATCAGGTCCATGAATACTCCGGTGTCGGTCCGGAACCGGATACGGTCGCGGCCGGTGGGGGTGCGAGTTCCCTCGGGTCCCGCCGGGGCGCGACCGGGAGCAGGCCCGAGGCCAGCAGGCCGAGTGCGGCGAGCGTGGCCGACTGGCCCGCCCACTCGGGAAGGCCGGCGGCCAGCCCGATGCCGGCGGCGGCGAAGAGCACGGCGGGCGGCCAGGGGGACCGGATGGCGGCGACGATCCGCTTGACGCCTCCGTCGGCCATGTATCTGGCCCTGGCGACTCGCCCGGCCCAGACGATGAGGAGGAAGGCCGGCAGGACCACGGCGACGCCGGCCAGGCCGTCGGTCCAGAAGCCCACCACCGGCACGATCAGCACGGCCGAGCGGGGTGCCGCCGGGCCTGCCGGGGCCCAGGAGGTCCGGCGCCGCGCCGGCCAGGCCGCCATGACCACCACGGCCAAGGCGAGCCCGGCGCCGATCAGGAGCGCGGCGCGGTAGGAGTCGTCAGGGGTGTAGTGCATGGTCACGGTCCCGGAGAGGCGGGCTGGCAGCAGCCACGCCTGCCGCCAGCCGTCGAGACGGACCGGGAGGAGCTCCTGCCCTCCGGCGACGGCCCGCCAGCCGTCGTTGAAGTTCTCGTTCACCACGAGGTAGGAGACCTCGGAGGTGCTGACCCGTACCTGCCTGGTGGCGGCGTCCCAGCGGGTGATGCCGACCGGTTTCATGGCGGTCGGCGCGGCATCGGTCCGGTCGCCGTGGATCACCAATGACTGCACGCGGAACGCGTCCTCGTACCCGGCGGTGACGCGGACGCCGCCCGGCCCCACCGCGACGGGCTCGCAGGCGCGGTAGGAGATCTCCCGGCCGTTGAGCACGTCCCCGAGCGTGCCCTCGACGACCTCGGTGGGCACCTCGTTGCCGCCGACGGTCAGCGCGGGCCCGAAGCCGCAGGGCAGTCGGAGCGGGAAGGTGTCCAGGTCGGGAACGTGAGGGACACCGGGGATCGAGACGTCGACGAGTTCGAGCGGCCGCGAGACCGTCGTCCCGAACTCGATCTTGAGGGTCCTGGTCCGGACCTCGGCGATCCGGAGCCAGCCGTCGGAGCCCGGCCACCCGGACCTGACCAGTCCGTCGCCGGTCCTGACGGTCACCCGGACCGGCGGCAGGCCGAGGTAGGAGTCGGGGAAGCGGAGCTTGATCCGGGAGATCGCCACCTCGCGCCCCAGGTCCATGGTGAGCGTCGGCCGCCGGTCGAGCGGGTCGGCGTACCAGATCGTGCGGTTGTCGCCGTCGAACGCGGCGCGGCCGAGGACGGCCGGATGGTCGACAGCCGTGGACGAGGCGGCCACCTTGGGATGGGACCCGGGCAGTGTCACCAGCCGCTCGGCCGTCTTCGGGTCGGTGAGCAGGGCCCGGCCGCTGATCTCCCACTCGCCGACCTCCGGGCTCACCACTTTGCGGTCGAAGCCGTACCCGTCCTCCCCCTGGACCTCCAGCCGCTCGTCGCAGACCCAGGCGAAGGACCCTCGCGTGCAGGGCGAGAGGTCGGCGGTCCTGGTCAGCACGGTGGTCACGGCGCTGCCGTCCCCGACGCTCGGCACAGAGATGGTACGGCCGGGCCGTACGCCGGGCACCGTCACCTCGGACAGCCCAACCCGGCCGCCGAGCGGCCCCGCCTGCGCGCCGCCGACCTTCGTGACCCGGATCCTGATCCGGGAGGTGGGGCCTCCCGGCACGGCGAGCCGCTGTGTGTCGGCCAGGGTGACCGCCGAGGTGGCCCTGCCGGAGTCGGTCTCGACCACGACCTCGGTGACCGGCGGCCCGATGGCGGAGCGCTCGAACCGCGCGGTCACGTACGGCAGCGTGATCGGTTCGGTGAAGCGCATCTCCCACCACTCGCCGACAGGACTGTTCCATCCGTCGGAACGCCAGCTCGTCCGAGGGTCCCCGTCGACCGCTGCGAACGGCTGGCGTCCCGGGTCGCGCGTGCCCGGCAGCGCGCTCGCCGAGCTCGCTGCGGACGAGGCCGAGAGCCCGGCGATCCCGGTGTATTCGGCCGTCGAGGTGTACCGGCCCCAGGCGGGGTCGGTCAGGTCGGCGGCCCCTGCCGTCCGCTGGGGGTTCTCCGACTCCGTGAGGGTGGCCGAGGCCGACCGCCTCAGGTCGCTGAAGACGTTCTCCCTGCGGCGGAGGGTGTCGGTGACGATCGTGTCCCTGGCCGGCACCTCGTAGGCCGCCGCGTCGTCGCCGACCACCACAGGTCGATCGTCGCCGAGCAGTCCCTGTTCGGCGAGGGTGAGCACGGACTCCGGCGCTCCGGTGACCCTCGTCGTGCGGGTGGCCGGCAGCGTTCCGGCCGGCATGGGCGAGCCCGCGACCCTGTAGACCTCCAGGGCGTCGTAGGGCTGGTCGAGCCAGGTCGCCGCGATGTTGCTCTGCTCCTGGCCGACCTGGGGGCCGAAACCGCGCACCCTGGACAGCCCCGGTGACTCGTCGAGGGTCTCATGGACCCTGGCGGGCCAGGCGTCGCCGATCGTGGCCCGGTCGAGGTCGTTACGGACCAGGACGTAGCCGACCCCCATGCGGCGCAGTGTCGAGCCGAGTCCGAGCGACCCCTTGCCCGCGCTGAACCGCTCGTCCAGGGCCTGCATGATCCGGGCGATGCCCGGCGATCCCCACGGCACGTTCGTGTGCGCCGACCAGCGCACACTGTCGAGCAGCGGCTGGAGGGGCTCGTCGATGGGCCGGCCCCAGTCGTACTCGCCGCGCCGTGACCCCGGGACGACCAGCACCATCTGGTCCGTCGCGTTGGTGTTGAGCCAGTTCACGGCGTCACGCCAGTAGGTGGGCACCTGCCAGAACGAGCCGCCCGCGGTCACCCCCGACAGCGCGACCGGGGTGAGACCTAGCCCGACGAGGACGACGGCTCCGGCGCGCAGCGGCAGCCGGGCCCGTGCGGGCGCGCCGACGCGGGACGCCAGGACGGCGACTCCCAGCGCGATGGGCAGACGGATCAGCGCGTCGAACTTGTGGAGGTTGCGGAATGCGGCGAGCGGGCCGTCGAGCATCTCCCGGGTCACGCCGGCCAGCGGGCCCGCGTGGCCCGCGGCGACCACCGCCACGCCGGTCAGCAGGGTGAGCACCAGGAAAAACCGCTCCGGGGTGCTCCGGCGCGCCAGTCCGGCCAGCCCGAGCGCGGCCACGAGCGAGGTCACCACGATCAGCCACGGCCGGGTCGCCTGGGCGAAGGCCGCCTCCACCCAGGGCCTGCCGTCCACCTGCAGGAAGCTGAGCCAGCTCGACGTGCCCCTGACGACGTTGGTGAGCGAGGTCACCTTGCTGGTCGCGACGGCCGTCTCGATGAAGGGCAGGAACGAGAAGATATGGCTGCCCATGACGAGCAGCGGGGCCAGCCACCAGAACGCCGCCATCCCGACCAGCGGCAGCCACCAGGCGATCAGCCTGCGCTTGAGCGGCCCCCCTCGCCTGGTGAGCAGGTAGAGAAACGGGACGACCAGGACTGCGAGCTCGGCCGCCGCGTTGACGCCGCCGCACAGCAGCAGCGCGGCGGCCGAGAGCGCGGCGGCGCGACGCGGGGTGGTATCCCCGCGGGCGCCCCTGATCAGGGGCAGCAGGATCCAGGGGAGGATCGCGCTGGGCAGGAACTCCGAGGAGTTGACGCCGATCAGCGCCTGGGCGTGAGGAGCGAGCGCGTAGGTCAGCCCCGCGAGTATGCCCGCTCTCGGCGAGCCGATGCCCAGGGCCCCGGCCACGCGGACGACCCCGAGGAACGCGGCGATCAGGACGGACGCCATCCACAGCCGCTGCACGTTCCACGCGGGCATGTCCAGGCCGAGCCAGAGGCTGAAGAAGGGGCCCATCGGGAACAGGTAGCCGTGGGCCTGGTTCTGCAGGTGACCGAAGAACGTCCCGTCCCACAGGTGGACCGCCCGGGCGAGGAAGCCGAGGGGGTTGAGGGCCATGTCGAGCTTGGTCTCGGCGATGATCCTGTCGGGCGCCGTGTTGAAGGCGATGGCTCCGAGCAGGAGGCAGCCCGCCAGCAGGTGCAGCCGGTGCCGCAGCCGGGCAGGCCCGGCGTCCACGCTGTCAGGGGTCAATGCGGCACTCAAGTGGGGTCGGTCTCACCTACGGCGAGACGGAGATCGGCGGTCCGGGCCGGCGAGCCCGCGGACCGGTCCCGGTGACCGGCCGTGGGGAGTTCTGTGGCGATGAGCCTGGTTATCGTAGCGCCGGTTCTCCCCCAGGTGAACTCCCCCGCCCAGGCCCTGCACGCCCGCTGGATCTCCGCGCGCCGTACCGAGTCGGCCAGCTCCCCGATCGCCCGGTCGACCACGTCGGCGAGCGCCTCGCCGTCGCGGACCAGCCAGCCGGTCACCCCGTCCTTGACGGAGTCGCGCAGCCCGGCGACGTCGTAGGCGACCGTGGGCACCCCGGAGGCGGCGGCCTCGATCACGGTCAGGCCCCAGCCCTCGAACTCCGAGGCTGTCACGTTCAGCAGGGCCGAGCCGAGCACGGCGTTCTTGTCCGGCTCGCTGAGGAAACCGTGCAGGTGCACCCGGTCGGAGATCTCCAGCTCGGCCGCCCGGGCGGCGAGGGCCCCGGACTCCGGGCCGCGTCCCACGACGTGCACGTGCAGGCCGGGACGGCGCTCGCCCAGCTCGGCCGCCAGGGAGACGACGCGCTCGACCCGTTTGTGCCCGACCAGCCTGCCCAGGTAGATCAGGGCGGGGTCGCCGGGCAGGGCGTGCCGCGCGGCCGGGCGGGCCGCGGGGGCGCCGTTGGGCACGACCTGGATCGGGGCGAGCCAGCGCAGCCGCGTGCGGAGGTCCTCCCGGGACGACTCCGAGACCGTGACCGTCGTGCGGCGGCGGTAGAGCAGCCGCGCCACCGGTCCCTCGACGAAGCAGCCGATCCTGGCCAGCCACGGTGGGAGGAAGGCGTGGAACTGCCGGTCGTGCACGTGGTGGACCAGGCAGATCACCACGGTACGGCGGCGCACCACCAGCGGGGAGAAGAAGGGGACGCCGTTCATCGAGTCGATGACCACGTCGAAGCGGCGGCGGCGCAGCAGGAGCCAGAGCGGCACGAGGAGGTAGACGAGGTAGCGGTTGCCCATCCTGCGCAGCTCGACGCCGTCGCGCCGCTCGGACCTGGCCTGGCCCGGCTCGCGGGCGGTCGCGAAGTGGACCGAGGCCCCCTGGGCGAGCAGGTGGCGGCTGACCCGCCAGGCGTACTCCTCGGCGCCGCCCGCCACCGACTGCTGGGGTTCGCGGAAGTTCAGCACCGCCACCCGGACCCCGCGTAACGGAGCCTCGGGGGCCGGTACGGCCCGCACGCTCGGGCGGGACCACCGCGGGGCCGGCGGGCGCGGTCCGGCACTCGGGGTCCCGCCGGAAAAGGCCACGGTGTCGGCCACGGTGTCTCCTCGTCCTCTACGGCGACGGCGCGCCCGACTCAGGGCATGGCTGAGCCACACCCCGTTCCTGATGACTGGTGCTCAGCCCGGCGGGCTGGAGAAAAACGGCGTCCGGGCCCTCAGGGCCGGCGGATCACCTGTCGCCGTAGTTGTACAGCGGCCGGTTGGGCGGCTCCGGCGTGGGCGAGGCCACGTTGACCACTGCCACGGAGGCACCGACCGCAAGGACGGCCCCAACGGCCAGGGCTGCGATCACTCGTATCACTGAGCTCTCCCTCCAAAGTCCTGACAGTGTGCCGAGAGTAGAACGTGATTCATCTCATAGGCCATAGCCTTAGTGAAACCGTGACAAAGAAAGTTACCGCCGGGTACTTCCAGGAGCTGCGGATACACGAGCTCAAGAGGGTGGGTCAAGGCGCAGCAGGCGGAGTTCGCGGCCCTGGAAGACGGTCACGGCGCCTTGGAACGTGTTATCGCCGGGCTCCGCAAGCACGTAGCGGACCCCGAGAGCCGCCAGCGCCGCCGCCCGCTCGCCCGGTCCGGCGCGCAGCGCCGTCTCCGCCGCGGTGACGGCCGGGTCCTCCGCCGCGACCCGCAGCCGGCCGCCGCCGGGCAGCCCCACCAGCAGCGCGTCGTTCCAGAGCACCCGGCGCCGGAACATCTTGGTGGCGGGGTCGAGGACCACCCGGTGGCCGTTCCACGCGAACGCCCGGTGCGCCCCCCACGGCAGCGACAGCAGTGCCCCCGGCGCCGGGTCGGCGTTCACGATCGCCTGGACCCGGCGCCACTCGTCCGGGTAGTCGACCGCCGCCAGCCTGCCGAACGCGCCCAGCGCGAACGTCGGCAGGGCCAGCACCGGGACGGCCACCGCGACCGCCGCAGCGGCGCGGGAGCCCCACCGCGCGACGGCACCGGCCAGGCCCACCGCCTGGAGCAGGACGAACGGGGCCAGGTAGAGCTGCCCGTCACGCAACGGCCCGAACCCGGGCCACCAGGCGATCAGGCCCTTCAGCGGACCCGGCGCGCAGGCCCCCGCCAGCGCCACCACCAGCCCGGCCGCCGCCGCCACCGCCAGCCCGGCCCGGTACGGCGGCGCCTGCCCGCGCCCATCCCGGTACGCCGGCCCCTCAGCTCCGGCCCCGTCCGGCGGCGCCGCCGCCCCGCTCCGGCCCGGCCGCCCCTCTGCCGCCCCGGCCCGGTACGGCGGCGGCTGCGGGACGCGCAGCCGGGCGAACCCCCAGAGCGCGACCGCGGCCAGCGCCAGCCGTACGAGCGCCGACCACCAGGACCCCTGCCCCGGCACGGCGGCGTTGGCGTTCCAGATCCCGCCGAGCGTCAGCAGGCTCCCGGCCGTCCCGAGCGGCCCGTCGGCCCGGGCCGCGAACGCCTGGACCCCGGCGGGGTCGGTGACAGCCCGGCTGAGCAGGGCGGGCACCAGCCAGGGCAGGCTCAGGCATCCCAGCACCAGCGCGGCCTCCGCCACCCGCCGCGCCCTCGCCGGGAGAGCGGGGGCCGGCGCGGCCGCCGCCGTCGCGAGCACGGCCAGCGCGGAGACCAGCATCGCCTGGAACCCGCCCACCGCGGCCGGGAGGAGCGCGGCGGCCAGGCGGAGCCGCCCGCCGAACGTGACCGCGCGCACCGCCCAGGGCAGCCCGGCCACCCCCAGCAGCAGCGCCCACTGGCCGAGCAGGAGCCGCTGGGCGAGGTAGGCGTTCCAGGCGTAGAAGGCCGCGGCCGCCAGGCGGGGGCCGAGGCGCCGCGAGGGCACCAGGGCGGCCGCGCCCGAGGCTGCCAGCACGAAGATCCCGATCAGGATCGCCTTCTGGACCGCCTGCGCGGGCACGACGTGCGAGAGCAGGGCGACCACCAGGTCGCTGGGCACGGCCCGGGGGAAACCCGCCCCCGGCGGGACCAGCGGCGGATCGGGCACGAACACCATGTCGTACCTGAGCACGTATCCGGGCCCCAGCGCGGGCCCGAGGGCGAGCAGCCCGAGCAGCAGCCCGAGCAGAGCGGGCGCGGACCGGTTCACCGTCTCGACCCACCCGCTGCGCATAGTGACCGACTTTAGGCGGTGCCTAGGGATATGTCCGCAGGCACCGCCTCAGCCGGCTACTTGCCCGGCTCGGGGTCGCGGGGCAGGCCGAGCATGCGCTCACCGATGATGTTCAGCTGCACCTCGGTGGTGCCGCCGTAGATCGTCATGGCGCGGGTGGCGAGGACGGCGCGGTTCCAGTAGCCCGCGTCGCCGAGCTTCATGTCGGCGGCGACCACGGCGGAGGCGCCGAGCAGCCCGACCGCGCACTCCGAGACGTGCTGGGCGTGCGAGGTCGACAGGAGCTTGCGGACCGAGGCGTCGGCGCCCGGCTCGGCACCGGTGAGCTGCTTCAGCGTCACCCGCAGGCCGAGGGCGTTGATCGAGTGACCCTCGCAGACCACCCGGGCCAGCTCCTGGCGCTCGACCGAGGTGAGCTCACGGCCGAGCCTCCCGGCCAGCCCGACCAGGTCGGGGACCGACGAACCGGTGCCGCCGGAGCCCGAGGAGAGCGAGACCCGCTCGTTGGACAGGGTGTTGCGGGCTACCTTCCACCCCTGGCCGACCTCCCCGACGACCAGCTCGTCCGGGACGAACACGTCGTCGAGGAAGACCTCGTTGAACAGGTTCTCGCCGGTCATCTCGGTCAGCGGCCGGACCGTGACGCCCTGGCCCTTCATGTCGACCAGGAAGTAGGTGATGCCGTCGTGCTTGGAGCCCGCCGAGGAGTTGCGGGCGATGCAGATGCCCCACTCGGCGACGTGGGCGACCGAGGTCCAGATCTTCTGGCCGTTGAGCCGCCAGCCCCCCTCGACCTTCTCGGCCTTCATCTGCAGCGAGGCCAGGTCGGAGCCGGCGCCCGGCTCGGAGAAGAGCTGGCACCAGATCATCTCGCCGCTCAGCGTGGCGGGCAGGAAGCGCTCCTGCTGCTCGGGCGTGCCGTAGGCGGCGATCGACGGGACCACCCAGGCACCGATGATCATCTGGGGCAGCTTGACGCGGGCGGCCTTGAGCTCCTGGAAGATGAGCACCTGCTCCAGCGGCCTGGCGTCGCGGCCCCACGGCCTGGCCAGGTGGGGCATGACGTAGCCGGCCCCGGCCAGCGCCCGCTTCTGCTCCCGGCCCTCCAGCTTGGCGATCTCGGCGATCTCGGCCCGGATCTCCTCGCGCAGCGCGGCGGCGTCGTCGGGCAGATCGATCTCCATCTCCCGGCTCACCCCGCTCAGCGCCAGCGAGGCGACCGTCTCGGCCCAGTCGGCGGAGGGGCCGAGCAGCGCGCGCAGGGTCAGCGCGCGGCGGTAGTAGAGGTGGGCGTCGTGCTCGTAGGTGTAGCCGATGCCGCCGAAGATCTGGACGGCGTCCTTGGCGCACTGCACGGCGGCGTCGGGGGCGACCACGCCCGCGATCGCGGCGGCGTAGGCGGCCTCGCCGGCGGCTCCCGCGCCCGCCTCCCCGCCGGCCCCGCGGCCGGCCCGCTCCGCGGCGCGGGTGGCGTCCCATACGGTGGCCCGGGCCTGCTCCAGCGCGACGAGCATCCGGGCGGCCTTGTGCTTGATGCCCTGGAACTGGCCGATCGGACGGCCGAACTGCACGCGCACCTTGGCGTACTCCGACGCGGCGCGCACGCACCACGACGCGACGCCCGCGGCCTCGGCGCCGAGCAGGATCGCGGCCAGGTCGAGGACGTCCGGTCCGTCCAGCCCGTCCAGCACCCGCCCCGCCGGCACGGCCACCGCCTCCAGTTCGACCTTCGCGACGCCGCGGGTCAGGTCGAGCGAGCCGAGCGGGGTGACGGTCGCCTCGGAGGCGTCCAGCACGACCCACTCCTCGCCGCGGTCGGTGCTCACCGGGAGCACCAGGACGTCGGCGAGCGTGCCGCCCAGGACCGGCTCGGCGGCGCCCTGAACGGTCAGCGTGCCGTCCTCCCCGCGGGTCCCGGTGATCGAACCGGTCAGCGCGACCGCGCCGGTCAGCGTGCCGTCGGCCAGGCCGGGCAGGAGCTCGCCTCGGGCCTTGCCGTCGGAGGCCAGGATCACGGCGCCGGCGAGCACGGTCGGGACGTAGGGGCCGGGGGCGACCCGCTCACCGAGCGCCTCGACGGCGACGGCGGCCTCCAGCAGGCCGTAGCCGCTGCCGCCGTACTCCTCCGGCAGGTGCAGGCCGAGCAGCCCCTGGTCGGCGAGGCCGGGCCAGAAGGCGGGGCGCTCCTCGGTCTCCGCCGCGACGGCGGCGCGTACGGTCTCGGAGCGGATGTTCCGCTCCGCCCAGCCGCTCACCGACTCGTGGAGCGCCTCGTGCTCCTCGCTCAACCCGATCGCCATGACAGCCTCCAGACACGGTTCAGTGGCAGAACCATATTCTAGAAGGTGATTCCATCACAACGCTCGGACGCTGGCCACCAAAGGTGCGATATCAGCCCAGAGCTGCTTGCGCGCGTCGGACACGGTCACGAAGAAGATGGCGGGCTTCCTGCGGCCCACGTCCAGCAGCGCGAGCGCCGCCTGGGAACTGCGCACAACCCCCTTGACCCGGTAGGTCACCCGGTAGCCGAAGGTCCAGCCCCGGCCGGCGACCGGCTCCTGCGAGGCGGTCCAGGCGACCCTGCTGCCCGCCGGGTAGTGCTTGCGGACCGTCCACCTGACCGCGCTCAGCGCCGCCTTGCGGAAGTCGGCGCCGGTCTTCAGCTCGGCGGCCGGCGCCGCCCCGGGGAGCGGGCCGGAGGCGGCCATCGTGCGCGGCAGCCGCGCCGCGCCCACCGACTGGCCGGCCGAGAACGACGGGACGGCGCCGAGCGCCCACGGGCCGCCCAGCCTGGCGTAGGTGATCGCGGCCTTGGCGTCGGTCACCGAGCCCAGCACCGGACTCGGCGTGCCCGGCAGCGCCTGCAGGGCCTTCACCCTGGGCACCCCGGGCAGCGTGATGGTGGGCACGGCCCGGGGGAGCATCGGCTCGGTGGCGGCGTCGGCCTGCGGGAGCGGCACCGGATCGTCGGGCTCGTCGCCGGCGAACAGCACGAAGGCCCCGACGATCGCGGCGGCGCTGACGACGGCGGCGACGACGCTGACGGCCGCCCTGAACCGGGCGATGCCCGTCCGCGCCGGCGGAGCGGGGTGCGGGGCCGGGCCGGCGCCGCCGGGCACGCCGCGGTTACCGAGCGTGCCGGAGGAGTGGGGCGGATCGGGGTCGGGGAACGCTCCATCGGAGCCGCGCCGCGAGACGAGCACGGCCTCCTCCCCGTCTCCGATGGGGAAACGCCGGGGCACCCGGGTGCCGATCATCGCACCGTCATCGTCACGGACAGCGGGTATAGGTGCCGTGAGCGCCTCATAGGACGGGACATATCTCTCACGAGAGCGCCCGGAGGAGTTTCCACCAACGTCCGCCATAGGCGTCACATTACGTCACCTCCCGTGATCGATACACCGGCTCACAATTACACTTAAGCCACGAGGTCACCATTTTCCCTGGTGATCTCAGCCCCCTTCCATAAACAGAATGTCGCTCTGTATGGTCGCGCCATGAGGGGCTTCTACGAGATCGCCGTGGCCGACCCCGGACGCGTCGCCGTCGTCGCGGGCACCGCCACGACGTACGGCGAGCTCCACTGCCGGGCCAACCAGGTCTCCCACGGCCTCCTCGCCCGCGGCACCCGGCCCGGCGACGCCGTGGTCACGGTCCTGCCCAACGGGGCCGACGCGGTCACGATGATGCTCGCGACCTACCAGATCGGCGCCTACCACGTCCCGGTGAACTGGCACTGCACCGCCGAGGAGGTCGGCTACATCGTCACCGACTGCGCGGCGCGCGTGGTGGTGGGGTCCGGGCGCCACGCGCACGTCCTGCCGGCCGGCTCCGTGGAGCCCGGCGACCTCGCCGCGGGACGGCCCGCCACCCCGCCCCGGGAGCGCCGGGCCGGATCGATGATGCTCTACACCTCCGGCACCACCGGCAGGCCCAAGGGCGTCCGGAGGCGGCTGATCGATCTCACCCCCGAGGACCTCTACCCGATCCTGGAGCGCAAGAGCTGGCGGCACTTCGCGCTCCCGCCCGACGGCGTGCACCTGCTGCTGTCCCAGCTCTACCACTCCGCCCCGTACGGCCAGGCGATGATGGCCCTGCAGCTCGGTCACACGCTCGTGGCCACCGAGCGGTTCGACGCCGAGGAGACGCTCGGGCTGATCGAGCGGCACCGGGTGACCAACACGTTCATGGTGCCGACCATGTTCCACCGGCTGCTGGCCCTGCCCGCGGAGATCAGGGAAAAGCATGATTTATCGTCATTGACCCACCTCTATCACGGCGCCGCCCCGTGCCCGCCCGCCACCAAGCAGGCGATGATCGACTGGCTCGGTCCGGTGCTGTGGGAGTACTACGGCTCGACCGAGGCCGCCGTGGCCACCATGGTCTCCTCGGCCGAGTGGCTGGCGCGGCCGGGCACGGTCGGCCGGGCGGTCGACGGCATGGAGTTCACGATCCTCGACGACGACGGCACGGAGCTCCCGCCCGGCGAGCCGGGACTGGTCTACATCGGCGGCATCAACCGGTTCGAATACCACCAGGACCCGTCCAAGACCGCCGCCGCGATGCGCGGCCGCCTCTACACCCCGGGCGACATCGGCTACCTGGACGAGGAGGGCTACCTGTTCCTGTGCGACCGGCGCACCGATCTGATCATCTCCGGCGGGGTGAACATCTACCCCGCCGAGATCGAGGCCGCCCTGCTGGAGCATCCCGCGGTGGCGGACGTGGCCGTGATCGGCGTGCCGGACCCGGAGTGGGGGCAGCGGGCCGTCGCCCTGGTCCAGCCGGCCCCCGGCGCCGAGCCCGGCCCCGGCCTCACCGCCGACCTGCTGGCCCACTGCGCGCCCAGGCTGGCACGGCTCAAGCATCCCCGCGTGATCGAGTATCGCGACCGGCTGCCGCGCACCCCCACCGGCAAGCTGAGCCGCAGCAGCCTCCGGGACACGTATCTTCCGCCCTGAGCTGGGAAGATATCCCTTCATGGGGGGATCGACTTCACGTGTCGCGCTGACCGCCGCCATCGCCGTGGTGCTCGCCGGGTGCGGCCAGAGCGCACGATCGCAACCATCCGACACGGCCACCGAGCCGCCCGGAGTCCCGCCCCCCGCCTCGTCCCCGGCCCAGACCCAGCCCCAGGCCCAGCCCCCGGGCGGCCCGGCGGCCCTGGAGAGCGCCTACGAACGGGTCATCACCAAGGTGCTGCCCTCCATCGTGCAGATCACCACGGAGAACGGTCTCGGCTCGGGCATCGTCTACGACAGCTCCGGGCACATCATCACCAACGCCCACGTGGTCGGCCGGGCCAAGCGGTTCGAGGTGACGCTCGCCACCGGCGGCGCCCCCCGCCGGGCCGAGCTCGTGGAGTCCTTCGCCCTCGGCGACCTGGCCGTGATCAAGGTGAACGACCCCGCCGGGCTGAGGCCGGCCGTGTTCGGCGACTCCGGCAAGCTGCGGGTCGGTCAGATCGTGCTGGCCATGGGCAACCCGCTGGGCCTGTCCGGCAGCGTGACCGACGGCATCGTCTCGGCGCTGGGCCGTACGGTCAGCGAGCCCACGGACGGCGGGTCCCCCGGCGCGACGATCGCCGGCGCCATCCAGACCTCGGCCGCGATCAACCCCGGCAACAGCGGCGGCGCCCTGGTCAACCTCTCCGGTGAGGTCATCGGCGTCCCGACCCTGACCGCGGTCAATCCCGAGCTCGGCGGTGGGCAGGCCCCGGGCATCGGCTTCGCGATCCCGTCCAACACCGCCACCGACATCGCCCAGCAGATCGTCGAGACCGGCAAGGTCACCAACACCCACCGGGCCGCCCTCGGCGTCACCATACAGACCGTGATCGGCTCCGGGGGCGGTCCCGTGGGCGCCGGTGTCGTGCGCGTGTCCCGAGGCGGCAGCGCCGACCAGGCGGGCATCAGGCCCGGTGACGTGATCGTCTCGATCAACGGCACGCCCACCCCGACATCCCAGGCCCTGTCGGAGATCATCGCCGACCTCCGCCCCGGTGACCGGGCCAAGGTCGAACTCCTGCGTCCCGACGGGTCGTCCTCCACCGTCACCGTGACCCTGGGCGAGCTGCCCGGCGGCTGACCGGCCCGCTCTCCGTCGGGCTCTCCGCGAGCGCGCCGGAGCCCCGGCCGTTCCGGGCCGCGCGCCGGGGGCGAGACCGCTCGGGCGCGGGGCGGGCCGTACGGCCGGCGCTGGATGCGGGGCGGGCCGTACGGCCGGCGGGAGCGCGGGAGGGCGCTGTCCCGCCACAGCCGGGAAACATGGGCACCGGCGGCGCGGGGCGGGCCGTACGGGAGCGCGGGAGGGCGCGTCCTCCCGCGGTCACTTGGCGGTGAAGACGATCTCGACGCGGCGGTTCCTGGCCCGGTTCTCCTCGACCGGCCTGCCGTCGACGACGTTGGGCGCCTTCGGCCGGCGCTCGCCGAGGCCGGTGGCCTCGAAGCTCACGTCCTGCCCGGCCAGCAGGCTTCGCAGCGCCCCCTGCACGGCCTGCGCCCGCCGCAGGGACAGCCGGTCGTTGTAGGCGTCGGTCCCCTGGTCGTCGGTGTGCCCCAGGATCTTGATCAGGCCGCCGGCCGACTCCGCCTTGATCCGGCCGGCGACCCCCCGCAGCCGCGCCGTCGCCCTGGCGGTCAGCGCGGCCCTGTCGAGGGCGAACAGCACGTCGCTGGTGAGCGCCAGGGTGACCGTCCGGCCCTGCTTCGACTCGCTCTCGCTGCCGTCCAGCGACTCGGACTCGGCCAGGATGTCGTCGACCGGCAGGACGAGGTCCTCCACCGGGGCCGTGGCGTCGGCCGGCGGGTCCGGCTCCGCCCACGCCACCGGCCCGGCCCCGGCGACGAGCCCGCCGGCCAGCACCGCGGCGGCCAGGGCCCGCCGGGCGCGGTCAGGAGATCGGGACATCGGCGAACACCCCGAGGATCGGGAACTCAATGTTGATCTTCTGTACGTCCGGCGGCGGCGCGGCGTACGACGCGTACAGCGGCAGGACCTCCCCGGGCTCGGTCGTGATGTCGTACTCCGAGCACAGGCACTTGGTGGCGCCACCGGTGCCGGTGCGGGCGGGCCGGTAGCGCTTGGCGTTGACGGGGTCGACGAGGTTCACCCCGGCCACCGTCAGGCCGAGGTAGGCGGGCGTGTCTCCCATCAGGCTGCTCATGTTCCACTTGGTGTCACCGGTGTTGGTGATGGTCCAGCTCAGCGTGGTCAGCCGCCCCTGCCGCCGGAGACCGGTGACGTCCACGGTCAGCTCCGCCCCTCCCGCCTTGACCTGACGGGTGGCGATCACCTCCCCCTGCTGGGGCGGCGCGCTCGCCTGCGACTCGGGCCGGGCCTGCTCCTGCGTCCCGGACGGGGCCTGCTCTCCCTGCGACGGAGCGCCGGAGGCGGCCGTCCGGGCCGCCTGCCGGGCCTGGCGCTCCTGCCCGCTACCGCCCTGCAGGTCGCCGAGCGCGCCGCACGCCGTCAGGGCCATCACCAGTCCGGGGGCGGCCACGGCGAGGGCGATCTTCCTTCGCATCCTGTGTCACCTCTGCTTTTCGGGGGTCAGGGTCACGAATGTAAGGGGGCGACCTTCAGGATCCGTATAGCCCGCCATATCCGCAGATGGTGCGCTATCGAGGCAGGCCGCGGCGGCGACGCGCCTCCTGGGCGAGCTCCTCCGCCTCGGCCGCCCCTCGCCGATCGCCGAGAGCGTCGAACTCTGCCATGGAACCGGCAATCGCGGCAAACGCCCCATCGATCTCATCAAGGTCGAGATCCGCCCCCGCCAGGACCAGGGACGCGCGGGCGGCCCCCCGGCGGTCGCCGTACTCCTTGAAGATCATCGACGCCTCCCGCGCCGCCGCCCGCGCCGCCTCCGGCACCCCCTCGGCACGCGCCACCCGGGCCAGCAGCAGCAGGCCGGCGGCCTCGGGCAGCCGGTCGCCCAGCCGCCGGTCGATGCGCAGGCCGCGCTCGGCGCAGTCCCGGGCGGCCGACACCCGCCGCAGGTCCAGGTGGAGCAGGGCCAGCTCGCGCAGCGCCGCCGCCTCACCCCGGGGATCTCCCAGCTCACGGTAGGCGTGGAGGCCGGCCGTCAGCAGGTCCTCGGCCCGCCGCAGCGTCCCCAGCGCGCGCAGCGCGTCCGCCCGGCCACGCGCGTCGCCAGCCGCCTCGAACGCGGCCAGGCACTCGGCCAGGCACCGCTCCGCCTCGGCGGGACGGTCCTGGGCGGCGAGGACCAGGCCGAGCCGGTGGCGCGCGCGTGCCTCCTCCGGCCCGTCGCCCAGCTCCCGGAAGCGGGACAGCGCCGCCTGGAGGGCCCGCGCCGCCTCCTCCAGACGGCCCTCGATCCGGTGCAGGTCGGCCAGCGCCCTCAGCAGCAGCGCCTCGCCGTGCCGGTGCCCCGCCAGCCGCGCGGCCTCCAGCCCGGTCCGGTTCGTCGTGTGCCAGTCCTCGTGGTGGGCGCGCAGTTCGAAGAACGGCGTCAGGTAGAACGCCAGCCGCCAGGCCGCGTCGGCCAGCCCCGCGCGGTGGAAGTCCGCGACGGCGGCGACGAGGAAGCCCCGCTCGGCCCCGAGCCACCGGGCCGACTCGCGCAGGTGCGCCGTCTCCAGGGCCGGGCTCCACTCCGCCGTGCGCGCCACGGTCTGGCCGGTGCCCGGCTCGGCCGGCAGCAGCAGGGTGCGGGCCCGCCGGACCCGCTCCAGAACCTCACGCGCCACCACGGCGAGCACCCGCTCGGCCGTGCCCTCCTCCTCGACCAGGCGCTCGGCGGCGTAGAGCCGGGTGAGGTCGTGCCAGCCGTACCGCTCCTGGCCCGCGTCGTCCAGCCCGCGCGCCTGGAGCAGCCCGGCCCCGGCCAGCTCCTCCAGCTGCCGCTCCACCCGCAGGCCGCCGAACGCCGCGGCGGCGGCCCACGGCGCGACGTCCGGCGCCGACAGCGACCCGAGGCGTCGCAGCAGCCGCTGCTCCTCCTCCGCCAGGCCCCGGTAGCCGAGGCCGAGAGTGCCCCGTACGGCCAGGTCCCCCGCCGTCAGCTCGTCCAGCCGCCCGCGCTCGTCGCCCAGCCGGCCGGCCAGGTGCTCCAGGGTCCAGCCGGGCCGCCGGGCCAGCCGGGACCCCGCGATCCGCAGCGCCAGCGGGAGCCCGCCGCACAGCTCGGCGATCCGCCGCGCGGCCTGCGGCTCGGCCCGCACCCGCGTCTCCCCCGCCACCCTGGCCAGCATCGTCACCGAGTCGGCGGTGCCGAGCACGCCCAGCTCGAAGGCCCGGGACGCCTCCAGCCCGTACAGCGGTGACCTGCTGGTCACCAGCGTCAGGCAGCCCGGCCCCGTCGGCAGCAGCGGCCTGACCTGGGACTCGCCGACGGCGTCGTCCAGCACCACCAGCAGCCGCCGGGTGGCCGTCATGCTGCGGTAGAGCCGCACCCTGTCCTCAAGACCGGCGGGGACGGCCCCTTCGGGACAGCCGAGGGAGCGCAGCAGGTCCTCCAGCACCGCGCCCGCGCCGGCCGGACGGCTGCCCGCGCGCAGCGCGGCGTAGAGGCGGCCGTCGGGGAACTCCGCGCCCAGCAGCGTGGCGGCGTGGACCGCCACGGCACTCTTGCCCGACCCTGCCGGCCCGTGCAGCACCAGATGGACCGGGGCGCCGCCGGCGGCGGTCGCCTGCCCCGCGATCCAGCTCAGGACCTCCGCGCGGCCGGTGAAGTCGGCGATGTCGGGCGGCGTCTCGTGCGGGACGGCACCGCGCTCCCCCGCCTGCCCGGCCGGTCCCCGCCCGGCCAGCACCCTGTCGTGGGCCGCCCGCAGCTCCGGGCCGGGCTCCAGCCCCAGCTCCTCCACCAGCACGCGGCGGGCGTCCTGGTAGGCCGCGAGCGCCTCCGACCGCCTCCCCGCCTGGTGCAGCGCGAGGATCAACTGCCCCCAGGCGCGCTCCCTGAGCGGGTAGGCCGCGACGAGCGCGCGGAGCTCTCCGACGACCTCGCCGTGGCGTCCGAGCGTCAGGTCCAGGTCGATCCGCTCCTCGGCCGCGCTGAGCCGCAGCTCCTCAAGCCGTACGGCCTGCGTCCGCCGCAGCTCGCCGGAGTCGACATCGGCCAGCGCCGGTCCGCGCCACAGCCCCAGGGCACCGCGCAGCCCGTCGGCGGCCTCCGCCGCGCGCCCGGCGTCACGGGCCCGGCGCGCCTGCTCGACCATGCGCTCGAAGCGGTGCGCGTCCACCTCCTCGGCGGGGACCGCGATCAGGTAGCCGCCGGGAGCCGTGTGGATGGTCCCGGCCCCGACCAGGCGGCGCAGCGCGCTCACGTAGACCCGCAGCACCGACTCGGCCGAGGCCGGCGGATCGTCGCCCCACACCACGGCGGTCAGGCGGTCGAGCGTCACGACGTGCCCCGCGCGCAGCAGCAGGGCGGCCAGGAGCGCGCGGTGCTTGGCCGGGCCGGGGGTCAGGACCTGGCCGCCGTCGAGGATCTGGAGCGGCCCCAGCAGACCGAACCGCACGCGGCTACCCCTCCGCCGGGCGCGCGTCGAACGTACCGAACCTGACCCGCACCGCCGCGTCGCCGTCCGGTGCGGCGTGCACGCCGATCTTCCCCGGGCCGTAGGGACTGCCGTCGACGGCCTGCCCGGCCATGACCTCGTTGACCCACACGCGCAGGGCGAGCGCCGACCCGTCGGGCCGGCATTCGGCGACGATCCGGTTGTCGGCCGACTTCTTGATGTCCGCGTTCCTGGCGGGGCCGTACAGGGCGGTGACCTTCTGCCCCGCCCGCCGCTTGATGATCGAGACCGTGCCGGAGCCGCTGACCGTGAACTCGTAGCGGTCGCCGCCGGAGTCGCCCCGGCACCAGACGCCGAACTCTCCCGTCCCCCCGGCCAGCCGCACCGAGCTGCTGATGACCACTCCGCCCTCGGGCTCGTCCGGCGCGGGCGCCGACTTCCACAGCCGCCAGCCCGGGTTCACGGTCAGCAGGTAGGACCCGCCGGTGACCTCCGCGCGCCCGGCGTCGGTGGCGCCCACCGACCAGGAGTGGTCCGCGCCGCCGAAGTCGGCGTGGAAGGGCCACGTCCCGCCGGGGCGTCCCACGGCCCACCACGCCACCGCCCCGACCGCCACCGCCACCGCCGCGACGGTCAGAGCGGCGAGCAGCCGCCTGCGCCGCCCGCTCCGGGCGGGGTGCCCCGGGCCCTGCCCGGTCGCCCCAGGCGGCCCGGCCATCCCGGACACCCCGGGCACCCCGGCCGTCCCGGGCACCCTGGCCGTCCCGGGCACCCTGGCCGTCCCGGGCGGCGGGCCGAGATCGCGGCCCCCGGCCGCGCCCGGCCTCGACGGCCCGGACGTGCCGTGCGGGCGGGCCGACCAGGTCTGCCCGGCCGGGGCAGGTGGGTGGTCCGTCCAGGTCCGCTCGACCACCTGGGTGGCCGTCGCCGGTGTCATGTCCCGGCCGCCGACCAGCTCGCCGAGCAGGTCGCGGGCGCTCGGCCGGCCGGCCGGGTCCTTGGCCATGGCCCGCTCGACGAAGCCACGCAGCCGCCCGTCCAGGCCGTCGAGATGCGGCCCCTCGTTGACGATCCGGTAGAGCACCTCCGCGGGCGCCCCGCCGCCGAACGGCAGCCGCCCGGTCCCCGCGAACGCGATCACACCGCCCCAGGCGTAGATGTCGGCCGCCGTGGTGAGCGCCTCCCCGCGCACCTGCTCGGGGGCCATGAACGCCGGCGTCCCCACGACCGCCTGGCTGACCAGGCTGTCCCCGTCGACCAGTTTCGCGATCCCGAAGTCGATCACTCGGGGGCCCAGCGGCGAGAGCAGCACGTTCGACGGCTTGAGGTCCCGGTGGATCACTCCCGCCCCGTGGATGGCGTTCAGCGCGACCGCGATGCCGACCGCGAGGGCCTCCAGGTCGGACCCGGCCATCGGCCCCTGGTCCCGTACGGCCTGCGCCAGGTCGGGACCCTTGACGTATTCGGTGACGAGGTAGGCCACGTCCCCGTCGAGCCCGGCGTCCAGCACGGGGGCCGTGCAGAAGCGGGCCACCAGGCGGGCGGCGGCGACCTCTCGTTCGAACCGCCGCCGGAAGACGGGGTCGCGCGCCAGCTCCGGATTGATCACCTTCACCGCGGCCAGGCCGCCGGTCGGGGTGGTGGCGAGATGCACGGTGCCCATGCCGCCGCGCCCGAGCACGCGCCGGAGCAGGTAGCCGCCGATCACCTGCGACTCGCCCGGTGCGGCCCGTTCCGAAGGATTCATCGGAGTCAGCGTAGCTTTACGGCCTTCTGCACACTTTCCGGTATCCCCACCGCCCGGTATCCCCGCCGCGCCGCCGGGAGGGCCGCCGTCAGTCCCGGTCGATGGTGCTCATCAGGAACTCCGGATAGCGCTCGCCCGAGGCGGTCCCCAGCGCCTCCAGCGCCTCCGCCTCCCCGGGGGTGAGCGCGAGCCCCGCCGCCGAGGCGTTCTCCGCCACGCGGGAGGCCCGCCTGGTCCCCGGGATCGTCACGACGTCCTCGCCCCGCGACAGCACCCAGGCCAGGGCGAGCTGGGCCGGGGTGACGCCCTTGGCGGCGGCGAGCTCGGCCACGGCGGCGGCCAAGGCCTGGTTCCGGGTGAGGTTCTCCCCCTGGAAGCGCGGGTCGGCCCGTCGGAAGTCCCCCTCGGGCAGCCGGTCGGGGGTGGTGAAGGAGCCGCCGAGGAACCCGCTGCCCAGGGGGCGGTAGGCGACCAGTCCGACGCCCAGCTCGCGCAGGGCGGGCAGGATCGAGGTCTCGACGTGGCGCTCCCACAGTGAGTATTCGGTCTGGAGGGCCGCTATCGGGTGCACGGCACAGGCCCTGCGGACCGTGGTCACGCTCGCCTCGCACAGGCCGAGGTGGCGCACCTTGCCCTCGGCGACCAGCTCGGCCATGGCGCCGACGCTCTCCTCGATCGGGACCCGGGGATCGACCCTGGCCAGGTAGTACAGATCCACGTGGTCGGCGCCCAGCCTCCGCAGGGAGCCGTCGATCGCCCGCCGGATGTGGGCGGGGCCGCCGTCGATCCCCATCCCGCCGGGGCCGCGCACGCTCCCGGTCTTGGTGGCCAGCACGGCCTGCGCCCGCCTCCCCTGGAGGGCCCTGCCGACGATCTCCTCGCTCGACCCGCCGCCGTAGAAGTCGGCGGTGTCGAGCAGGGTGACGCCCAGGTCGAGCGCCCGGTGGATCACGTGGACGGACTCGCTCTCGTCGGCCGGGCCGTACGAGCCGCCCATGCCCATCGTGCCGAGACCGACCGCGCCGACCTCCAGGGGCCCAAGCTTCCTCATGACTGGCTCCGTTCCGTTTGCCGTCTATCGACAGACATACGCTAACCGGCTAATCATTAGCCGTCAATTCATTAGCCGACCAGCTATCATCGGAAGGTGACCGAGATCCTTGATCTGATGACCACGACCCACAAGGCCCTGCGCGCCGTCGCCGAGGAGTCGATGCGCCGCCACGGCCTCCACCTGGGCCAGAACCTGGTGCTGGCCGCCCTGTGGGAGCGGGACGGCCGCACCCCGGGTGAGCTCGCCGCCCTGCTGAACGTCACCACCCCCACCGTGGTGAAGATGGCCACCCGCATGAGCGCCTCGGACCTGCTGGTCCGGCGCCGCGACGACGCCGACAACCGCCTGGTCCGGCTCTATCTCACCGACCGGGGACGGGCCCTCCGGGGGCCGGTCACCAGCGACCGGGAGTCGCTCGAACGCCACATCACCCGGGGCCTGACCGACGACGAGCTGCGCGCCCTGACCTCCGCCCTCGGCAAGGTCCGCGAGAACGCCAGGTCACTCGGCGCTCCCCCGCTCGACCACACGGCCGAAGCCTGACCTCACGGGCCGGCCGGCGGGTGAGGTCGCCCGCCACCTCCATGGGACCACCGCTCCGGTCGTGGGACCACCGCTCCGGCTGGACCACGCCGGCCGCGCCTCACCGGTGGGCGTCGGGGACGAGGACGACCTTGCCTGTCGTCGCCCGTGACTCCAGGGCGGCGTGCGCCGCGGCCGCCTGCGACAGGGGGAAGGTCTGGAAGGCGGGCAGCATGCTCCCGTCGGCAGCCGCCGCGAGCGCGCGAGCCTCGTCGGCGGGCCTGTCCTGGCCCTCCAGCAGCAGCATCAGCGCGTTGACGAAACGCACGCCGCGCTCCTTCAGCTCCGCCTCATCGGGCCGGAACCCCTCCCGCGAGGCCGCGCCGATGGTGACGTAGCGCCCTCCCTCGGCCAGCAGCCCGAAGGCCGCGCGCCCCTTGTCGCCCTCGACACCGTCCAGCACGACCGTGACGCCACGCCCGCCCAAGGCGTCGCGGACGGTGTCCGCCCAGTCCGGCAGGTTGTAGTCGACAGCGATGTCGGCTCCGAGCTCTCGCACGTCCGCCGTCTTCGCCGCTCCGCCCGCCGCGCCGATGACCGTGGCGCCGACGCGGCGAGCGGACTGGACGGCCAGACGGCCGATACCGCCGGCCGCGGAGGTGATCAGGACCACGTCGTCGGAGGTGAGATCGGCGATGTCGAGCAGGCCGACGGTGGTGGTGCCGGTGACGACCATGGTGACGGCGGCCTCGTACCCCAGTCCGGCCGGAATCCGGTGCAGGGACGAGACGTCGGCGACGGCGAGCTCGGCGTAGCCTCCCGGCCCGCCCCGTGCGGTCACCACCTCGGCGCCGATCCAGGTCTCGTCCACGTCCGGCCCGACCGCCTCGACGACACCGGCCACCTCTCCCCCGAAGATCGCCGGGAGTTCGGGAAGCGGCGGACCGATCTCCAGCCCTTCCCGCATCGCTGTCTCGATCTGGTGGACCCCCGCGGCCCGCACCGAGACGCGGACCTCGCCCGGCCCCGGTACGGGATCGGGCACGGTCTCGTAGCGGAGGTTCTCAGCGGGCCCGAACACGTGCAGCACGACGGCGTGCATGACCGTTCCTTCCGGTAGATCTACTGAAGAACCCCCACTCTCTGACCTCAACTTAACTTGAGGTCAAGTCTCGCACCCGGAGCCGCGCCCCGGCATCGCCCGGCCCCGCCCACTTATGCGCTCCTGTGCCGCCGGTAGTAACGCGCGACACGGACACGGTTGCCGCAGCGATCGGCCGAGCACCGGCGGCGGCGCGGGTGGGCGGACAGGAACGGCATCACGCGGTCCTCGGCCTCGCACTGGCGGATACGCGTGACCGCCGGGTCGGCCGGCAGGTCGGCGGCGGCCTCGGCGAGCTCCGCCGTCCCGCATGCCGCGTCGGGGAGCCGATCGGCCTGCAGCCCCAGCCAGGCAAGCAGATCGGCGGGGGTGGCGAGCAAGTCGCCGACGGCGGGCCTGGTGTTGACCAGATCCAGGGCCAGGGGCTCACCGGTCAGGGGAATGAGATCACCCATAATTCTAATGCCACATTACCCCATTGACGCATTAGATTCCAGCTCGCTATAACTAATGCATAATCCATTTCAGGAGGCATGTTAAGTGACTGTCCCGGCTATCGCCCGCACCATCCACCGCCACATCGACGTCGACGGAGTGAAGGTCTTCTACCGCGAGTCGATCCCGGACCGGTCCGACGCACCGGTGCTCCTGCTGCTGCACGGCTTCCCTTCGGCCTCGCACCAGTTCCGCCGGCTCATCGACGTCCTCGGCACCCGCTACCGGCTCATCGCCCCGGACTACCCCGGATTCGGGCACACCCAGGCGCCGGACGACTTCACCTACAGCTTCGACCGGCTCGCCGACGTCACCGAGGGCTTCGTCCAGCTGCTCGGCCTGTCCCGCTTCGTGATGTACGTCTTCGACTTCGGCGCACCGGTGGGCTTCCGGATCGCGCAGCGGCACCCCGAATGGATCGCCGGCCTGGTCGTGCAGAACGGCAACGCCTACACCGAGGGCCTGTCGGCCGACGCCCGCGACTTCATCGCGCTGCGACCCGAGACCGAGGGCGCCGAGAACACCGTCCGCGACCTGCTGACCCTGCCCGGCACACGCGGCCAGTACGAAAGCGGCGCCGGCAACCCCGAGCTCATCGCACCGGAGGGCTGGACACTCGACCAGCACTTCCTCGACCAGCCCGGGCGCAAGCAGGCCCAGGTCACACTGGCCTTCGACTACCACACCAACCTCGAGTGCTACGGCCAGTGGCAGGCATGGCTGCGCAAGCACACCCCGCCCACGCTCATCACCTGGGGCAGCAACGACCCCTTCTTCCCCGAGCCCGGCGCCCGCGCCTACCTGCGCGACCTTCCGGACGCCGAGCTGCACCTGTTCGACACCGGACATTTCGCTCTGGAGGAGAATCTGCCCGACATCGCCCCGCTCATCGCCGGTTTCCTCGACCGCGTCTGGGCCTGAGCCGGACTCCGCACGGGAAAAGGCGCGACCATGTACGCCTCACCAGCAGTCCGGCGGCCGTTTCTGGGGCTGGCCGCCCTGTTCACCGCCGCGTTCACGACCATCACCACCGAGACCCTGCCGATGGGCCTGCTGCCGGCGATGAGCCGGGACCTGCAGGTGACCCAGCCGTGGATCGGCCTGCTGGTCGGGGCCTACGCCCTGCTCATCATGATCGTGACGCTGCCCCTGGTCGCGCTCACCTCACGGTGGCCCCGCCGCAGGCTGCTGGTCGTCATCATGGCGGCCTTCGCGGTCGGCAACCTGCTCATGGCCGTCGCCCCGAACTACCCGGTGGCCGTGGCAGCCCGGCTCATCGCCGGCCTCGGGCACGGCGTGCTGTGGTCGGCGATGGCCTCCTACGCCACCCGGCTGGTCACGGCCGACAGGGCGGGCCGCGCGGTGGCCGTGGTGTTCGCCGCCAACTCCGCCGCGCTGACCCTGGGCGTCCCGCTCGGCACGGTCATCGGCGACGCCGCCGGCTGGCGGATCCCGTTCGCCATACTGGCCGCGATCGCCCTGCTCCTCGTCGCCGCGGCGCCCGTCACCCTGCCCGACATCCCCGGCGACTCCGCGACCTCACCCGGAGTCGGACGCGCCGCGCGCATCCCCGGCGTGAGAGGCGTGCTGGTCATCACCGCGCTGGTGATGACGGGACACTTCGTCCTGCACACCTACGTCGTGCCGGTCCTGATGCGGGCCGGGGTCCCCGAACACGGCGTCGGTCCGGCGCTGTTCGCTTTCGGCCTGGCCGGGATCGCCGGAACAGTGGCGGCGGGCGCCGCCGCCGACCGCCCGTCCCGAACGGTACTGCCGGCCGCGCTCGGCCTGATGACGGTGTCGATGGCGGCACTCGTCCTGGCCCAAGGGGGCCTGGCCGTCGCGGCCACCGCGTTCTGGGGGGCGGCCTACGCCGCGCTGCCCATCCTGCTGCAGACGGCGGTGCTCAAGGTCGCCCGGCACGCGCAGACCGGCGCCTCGGCGCTGTTCATCATCACCTTCAACGTCAGCATCGCCGCCGGCTCGATCATCGGCGGACAGCTGCTCACCGTCTCCGGCCCGTGGTCACTGCCGGTGGTCACGGCCGTGCTCGCCGCAGCCGCCTGCGCGGCCGCGGCACGGCGGTCCGCGCGACGGCTCCCGCCCGCACCGGCCGAGCCCGTGGAACAGCCTGCCTGAACCCGACGGCCAGGACTCCGGCCCACCTGCCAACAGCCAGAACCCAGACCCCGCAGTGGGCGATCAGCGCGTACGCGGCCGCGGCCGGCGATCACCGCGCAGCACGGCGCCGGCATGCCGATGTCCACCGGTCTCGAAGACCGGCTCAGCCGACGGCGTGTCCGGCCCGGGCGCGGCCCGGACGGGCCGCCAGGAGTCGGTGCCGGTCTTGTCCAGCCCCACCCCGGACAGGGAGCAGAACATGAACGACACACTCTCCATGGATCCACTGCCGGACAGCCCGCAGGCCCGACAGACCGAAGGGCGGCCGGGTCGGCGATGACGCCGACCCGACCGCCCTTGGACGATCTGTCCCGCACGCTCGGGCGCGGGACGGGGGTGGAGGTGGCGGGAATCGAACCCGCGTCCTTCAACTCCAAGACAGGGCTTCTCCGGGTGCAGCCTGCTGTGCTTTTCTCAGCCCCGGCGTTCACACAGGCAAGACGCCGACGGGCTCAGCCACTGTTTGATTTCCCGATCTTCCCCGTGGCCGGGTCGATCGGTTGAGCCTCCTAGCGATGCCGGATCCGGGCCGGAGGCGCTCCCGGGCCGGCAGAGGTCACTCGCTGCTTAGGCGGCGAGGGCCAGGCGAGCCTGGCTGACCTCAGAGTGCGTCTTATTGGCACTTGTTGGTCGCGGTCACAGTGTTAACGAGGTTATGTCCGCAGTCCTCGACCCGCTTCTCCTGACTTGCAAAGCCAAAGTCGAAACCAGTCACCCCCCTGTTGAATTGTCAACCCGGCTCCGAAGAACCGAGCCATCCGAAGATACCTGTTACAACGCGGGTAACGCCAACTCAATTCCCGTCCGGCGAGCCCGGCAGGTCCGGCCGGGCCGGAGATGCCGAAACCCCGGGAGCGCGGGACTGTCGCACGCGCCCCCGGGGCCGACCGGCAGGGTCGAGCCGGTCCGGACGGCAGGGCCTCCCCCGAGACGGGGCCCTGATCTCATCGCGGCGACTGAGCCCGCAACCCCCCAAGCGGTGCCCAGTCACTTAGAAGGACGCACACAGGGCACGCGATGGTTGCTCGACGTGAGGAGAATATTCCGCTGGGTCACAGGCGGCACGCACAGGCCCTGCGCGGACCGTCACAGGCGGCACGCACAGACCATGTGCGGCCCCCTCGTCACGGCACGCGCAGGCCCTGCGCGGTCCCCGTCACAGGCCCGCGTGCAGTCCCTGGAAGAACCGTCCGGCGATGGCCGCCCCCGCCGTGGGATCGGAGCTCTCGGCCAGCACCGCCACTGCCACGTCCTCCTGCCAGCCGGTGAACCAGGCCATCGGCTTGCGGCCCTGCATCACCGAGGCGGTGATGCCGGAGACCGGGTCGCCCGGGGCCGCCGCCGCGCGGGCCGATCCGGAGGTCACGCCGGCGCGCATGAGCGTCTTGAGGGTGTCGATCGTCCTGTCGTCGATCTTGATCGGGTCGGGGGCCTTCACCGTCTCGGCCTCGGCCGAGGGATCGGGCGTCTTCGGCTCGGTGACCAGGACGGGCGGGTGCCAGGTGCCGGTGGGAGAGGCGATCGCCCCGGCGACCAGAGCCATGGACAGCGGGCTGACCAGGACGTTCTGCCCGGCGATGGCCTTGGCGGTGGCCGCGTCGTTGATCAGCGGCCGCATCTTGCCGCTGAAGGTCTTCAGTGGCAGGTCCCACTGCGAGCCGATACCGAACCGGGCGGCGCTGGCCTCCAGCTCCGCGCCGTCGATCCGGCGGGCCAGCGAGGCCAGCGCGGTCACACAGCCGGTGGCGAAGTTGCCCTTGAGGCTCAGCGTGCTCCCGGCGGGCGGCGAGGCCTGGTGGAACTCGGCGCCGCCGACGGTCCGGTCGACCGGGCAGGCGAGCTTCTGCTTGAGGTTCACCTGGGCCTTGAGCAGCCCCTCGACGGACATGATCGAGAAAAGGCCGCCCGCGCGGAACTTCCCGGCGAGCGCGTGCCGCTCCTGGTGGTATTCCTTCGTGGTGCTGACGGCCAGCACGTTGCCGGTCGAGGCCTGGACCGCGACCAGCATGGCGGGCAGGCCGCCGCCGAGCAGCGCGGTGTCGGCGACCTTCTGGATGGGCCGGTCGAGGGTGGTGCGCACCGAGGCGGTGGAGCGGTTGGGCCGCCACTTGCGCAGCTCGGCGACCGGCTTCAGCGTCTTGAGGTCCAGGGTGATCACCCGGGTCTCGGTCGAGCCGGTGAGGTATTCCTGGTAGGCCTTCTGCAGCCCGCTCCGGCCGACCGTGTCTCCGGCCCGCTGCGGCCCGCCGAGCTGCTGCTCGGTCTCCGGGGTGACGGCGGTGACGGTGCCGACGATCTGGGCGGGCGAGGCGGGGGCGAGCGGCAGCGGCTCGGCGGTCATCTTGATGCCGGGGATCGCGTCGAGCTGCTGGCGGAGCTGGGCGTATTTGGTACGGCCGAAGGTGACCAGCGGCACCTGGACGTTGGGGATCGCCGACCGGATCCTGCTCAGCAGGCGGTCCTGCGGGAATCCGGTGATCTTGGAGAGCTCCCGGCAGACGGCGACCTCGTCCTTCAGCAGGGACGGGATGACGTTGGCCACGTAAAGCGTCTGCTCGTCCTGGAGCGGGTCGTTGTTGCGGTCGAGGATCGGCTGGCGCCCCTGGGGTGTGACGTCCACGGCGAACCGCTGGCCCTCCTGGAGCTGGGGGTGGAGCACGCTGGGCGACCAGTGCACCTTCCAGTGGCCGTCCACCAGGCGGAGCGGGAGCTTGCCGGTGTATTCCCAGAGGGGGTTGTTCTCCCCCAGGTCGACCTCGGCCTCGAAGTCGGCCTCGGTCTGCTCCCCCGCGCCCCGGATCCCCTTGAGCTTGAAGCGGAACGAGGCCGCGTCGAGATGGATCTTGGCGTCCTGCAGGGCCTGGCGGACCGCCTTCTGGTCCCCGTCGGTGCGCCGGGCGGCCATGGCGTAGTCGCCCGTCTGCCAGCCGACCAGGAAGTCGCGCACCGCCTCGTGGGCCGATGGCTCCTCGAAACACGCGGACAGCATGGGGGCCGTCGCCGCCAGCACGAGCGCCGCGGCAACGGTCCGCCGAGCCTTCCCCGTCACGATTACCTGTTCCTGTACCTCAGCGAGCGGGCCATCTCACGCTTGGCCTGCTTCTCGGCCAGCGTCTGCCGCTTGTCCCAGTCTTTCTTGCCCTTCGCAAGGCCAATCTCGATCTTGGCCTTGCCGTCCTTGAAGTAGATCGCGAGCGGCACCAGGGTGAGGCCGCCCTCCTTGGTCTTCGAGACCAGCTTGTCGATCTCCTTACGGTGCAGCAGCAGCTTGCGGGTGCGACGCGCCGCGTGGTTCGTCCACGTCCCCATGGTGTATTCGGGGATGTGGACGTTGATCAACCAGGCCTCGCCGTCCTTGATGACCGCATAACCGTCGATGAGGGAGGCGCGGCCAAGGCGCAGCGACTTGACCTCGGTGCCCTGCAGCACGAGACCAGCTTCGTAGGTGTCCTCGATGTGGTAGTCGTGCCAGGCACGCTTGTTCTGGGCGATGACCTTCCGCCCGGTCTCACGTGGCATGCCCACGAGCCTACCGGGGACCGGGGCGGTGAACCGCGCCGGAGAGCGGGAGGGCGCTCAGCGAGCGAGCCGGAGGCACGGCCGCGTCACACCCGCAGATAGCGGCGGAGCGTGACGAACGAGGCCAGCACACAGATGAGCACACCGATGATCATTGTAAGGGTGATCACCCCGGCCAGGGTCTCCCAGGACAGCTCGCTGTTGTTGAACAGGTAGAGCTGCACCCCGTCGAAGATGAAGACCTTGCTGACGATCAGCAGCACCGCCGCCACCACACCGCCGATCAGACCGGCGATGACCCCCTCCATCACGAACGGGAGCTGGATGTAGAGGTTGGAGGCGCCGACCAGGCGCATGATCCCGGTCTCGCGTCTGCGGTTGTAGGCCGACAGGCGGACCGTGTTGCCGATCAGCAGCGTGGCCGCGAAGACCAGGACGATCGCGATCACCAGGGCCGCCCAGCGGAGCTTCTCCAGCAGTCCGAAGAACTTCTCCAGGAACGTCTGCTGGTTCACCACGACCGAGACGCCCTTGGCCCCGTTGAGCTGCTGGATCACCGCCTCGTAGGTGTCGGGGTCCTTCAGCTTGACCCGGAACGACTCCGGCATGTCCCCGACCTGGATCGCCGAGAGCATCACGGTGTCGTTCTTGTACTGGGCCTTGAAGTTCTCGTAGGCCTTCGCGGCGTCCTCGAACTCCACGGACTGGACCTGCTGCATGCTCTCGATCTGCGTCTTGAGCGCGGCCTGCTCCTGCTCGTTGACGCCACCGCTGCCCTTGCACTGCGGGAAGGGGTCATTCTTCTTGCACAGGAAGACCGAGACCTCGACCTTGTCCGTCCAGTAGTCCCTCATGCTGGAGATCTGGGAGTTGATCATCAGACCGACGCCCAGCAACGCCATGCCGATGGCCACCGTCACGATGACGGCGATGGTCATCGTGAGGTTACGGCGGAGGCCGATCCAGACCTCGGAGAAGATGAAGTTTGCCCGCATGCTCTTCCTGTCGCTGTCTCTGGTCCTGGTGTCTCAGTACGCCTGGCCGTACACGCCACGCGACTGGTCTCGGACGATCTTTCCGTCCTCCAGTTCCACTACGCGCTTGCGCATGGAGTCGACGATGGCCGCGTCGTGCGTGGCCATGACGACGGTGGTGCCGGTCCGGTTGATCCGGTCGAGCACCTTCATGATGCCGATGCTCGTCGCCGGGTCGATGTTTCCGGTCGGCTCGTCAGCAAGCAGGATCATAGGCCGGTTGACGAAGGCGCGGGCCATCGCGACCCGCTGCTGCTCGCCGCCGGACAGCTCGTCGGGCATCCGGTGGGCCTTGCCCTCCAGGCCGACGAGCTCGACGACCTCGGGCACGACCTTGCGGATGAACCGGCGCGGCTTGCCGATGACCTCCAGCGCGAACGCGACGTTCTCGTAGACGTTCTTGTTCGGCAGGAGCCGGAAGTCCTGGAAGACGCAGCCGATACGGCGGCGCAGGTGCGGGATCTTGAAGTTGGACAGTCGGGCGAGGTCCTTGCCGGCCACGTGGATCGCTCCCGAGTTGGGGCGCTCCTCCTTCAGGACCAGGCGGAGAAAGGTCGACTTCCCGGACCCCGAAGGGCCGACGAGGAACACGAACTCGCCCTTGTCGACATCGACGCTGACGTGGTCCAACGCGGGCCGGTTCTGGTTCGCGTAGACCTTGGTGACATTATCAAAATGGATCACGGGCGCATCACGGCATGCCAGTCTAGGGGTTAGGACGGTCGCAGGAGTGGCAGAGGTCCACTTCCGCCTCTCGCCGGCCGGGGGGCGCCGGTCTTTACTCTTGATCGACGTTCCGGTTGGCCGGAGCCCAGTCTAGGGGGAAGACTGGCATGGAAAGTCCATAACGGAAACAAAACGATTCGGCGCCCCGTAACGACCACATAAAGTGGTTCTGACCTCGGAGAGGGAGGACATCATGAGCTGTGAGGACCTGGTCTGCGCGGGGTGCGCCCACCCTGTCGCGGAGGGCCGCTGCCCCATGTGCCGCGCCAACCGCGAACGGATGCACCAGCACGGGATGGGCGGGATGACCCCGGCGCTCGTCTCCCTGGCGCTGCTCGCGCTCTTCTTCCTCACCCTCGCCCTCAAGCACCTGACGGGCGCCTGAGGGCTCCGCGAGGACCCCAGGGAGCCGCTGAGGCGCTCTCAGGGCACCCCAACGCGCCCGGGGTGCCCGCCGTCTACTGCTCGGCGCCCGACTCCTGGCGGCGGGTCCACCGGATCTCGGCCTCGATGAACTCGTCGAGGTCGCCGTCGAGCACCGCGCTCGGGTTGCCGGCCTCGGTGCCGGTCCGCAGGTCCTTGACGATCTGGTAGGGGTGCAGCACGTAGTTGCGGATCTGGGTGCCCCACGAGGTGGTGGACTCGCCCCGGATCTCGTTCAGCGCCGCGGCCTCCTCCTGACGCTTGCGCTCCAGCAGCTTGGACTGCAGGACCGCCATCGCGGTCGCCTTGTTCTGCAGCTGGGAGCGCTCGTTCTGGCAGGAGACCACGATGCCGGTGGGCAGGTGGGTCAGGCGGACCGCCGAGTCGGTGGTGTTGACGCCCTGACCGCCGGGGCCGGAGGAGCGGTAGACGTCGACCCGCAGGTCGTCCTCGTTGATGTCGATGTGGTCGGTCGTCTCGACGACCGGGACCACGTCGACGCCGGCGAAGGAGGTCTGGCGGCGGCCCTGGTTGTCGAACGGGCTGATGCGGACCAGCCGGTGGGTGCCGTGCTCGCCGCGGAGCGTGCCGTAGGCGTAGGGCGCCTTCACGGTGAAGGTCGCCGACTTGATCCCGGCCTCCTCGGCGTAGGAGGTCTCGTAGACCTCCGTCGGGTAGCCCTTGCGCTCGGCCCACCGGATGTACATCCGCAGGAGCATCTGCGCCCAGTCGGCCGCGTCGACGCCGCCGGCCTGGGAGTTGATCGTGACGACCGCCTCACGCGCGTCGTATTCGCCCGACAGCAGGGTGCGGACCTCAAGGGCGCCGATGTCGCTCCTGAGGGACTCCAGCTCGCGGTCGGCCTCCTCGCGGGTGTCGGCGTCGTCCTCGGCGGCGGCGAGCTCGTAGAGGACCCCCAGGTCCTCCAGCCGCTGCCCGAGGGACTCGATCCTGTTGACCTCGCCCTGCAGGTAGGAGAGCTTGCTGGTGACCTGCTGGGCCCGCTCCTGGTCGTTCCACAGGTCGGGCGCGGCAGCCTGCTCCCCGAGCTCCTCGATCTGCTTGCGCATCACGCCGAGGTCGAGCACGTCCTGGATGCTGTTGAGCGTGCCGGTAAGCTCGTTGATCTCTTCTGCCGGATCGATGAGTGCCACGTCTGTAAAGGGTACGCGACCGCCGAACCCCATTGTGTACGGCTCCTGCCCCCGCCATGGCTAGCATGGGCCCGCGAGGGGACCATCGGGAGGCGGACGTGCGGGAACGTGGGCGACGGGATCTGCTCGTGCTCGCCCTGAGCCTGGTGACCGCCACCGCGGCGTGCTCGGGCTCCGACGGCGCCGCGCCGGGCCGGAGCCCCCGCGGCACCGGCGTCACCTCGGCCCCCGCCGCCCTGCCCGCGCCCCGGGTCACGCTCGCCGAGGCGGAGAAGGCGCTGGCCGGCATCCTGGGCGCCGAGGGGGTGCTGAGCCGCGCCACACCGCGCCAGGAGGCCGACGCCAGGAACATGGCCGAGCAGACCCGCGACGGCCAGGAGGCCCTCGCCCTGGCCGCCCTCAACAGCTCGCGGGGCGCGCCGCCCCACTACACCTGGGGCAGGCCGCAGCTGCTGGTCCCGCGGGTGCAGCGGAGCCCCTTCTGGTTCGCCGCGATCGTCAGCCGTGTGGACGCGGCGGGCAACACGCGCCCCGCCGTGCTGACCCTGATCAAATACGGCGGCGAGCGGTGGTACCTCAGCTCCGCCTCCCTGCTGGAGCCCGGCGTGCGGGCGCCGGAGATCGCCAAGGACGCGGAGGGCTACGCCACCGCGCTGGGTTACGAGGACACGAGCGTCGAGATCAGCCCGCGGCTCATGGCGCCGCTGCACGCGACCTCCGCCGAGGAGGGCACCGCGGGATTCACCGCCGGGCTGATCGAGCAGGGCCCGCACACCACCGGCTACGCCGACGAGATCTCGACCAAGCGACTGGACTACAAGAAGGACGACTGCCTCGGCTACGACTCGATCTTCGCCGCGAGCAACTACCCCGTGCACGCGCTGCGCACGGCCGACGGCGGCGCCATGGTCACATACTCGCTCATCAGGACCACCACCCTGACCTCCAAGGTCGAGCCCTGCGCGGAGATCGTGGTGCCGCCGAGCGCCCGGGGGCTGATCTCCGAGCGCCGCGCCTCCAAGGAGCTGCGCACCGTCGAGACCCAGCAGTACGTGAGCACCGTCCCGGCCAAGAACAGCGGCCGGCCCGCCAAGATCATCGGCTACCTGGGCGGCATCACCAAGGCGTTCGTCTCCTGACGGAGACGGCCGGGAGAACCCGGTGACCCGCGTGACCCGGTGACCCGCGCGGCCGGCGGACGCCGCCCGGACCACCGGGCGCCCGTTCCGCTTGCGGCGGTCCGGCGGCATGCGGCCGGGCGACCGTTCCGCGCGCCTCGATCCGACAGCGCGCGGCCGGGCGACCGTTCCGCTTGCGGCGGGCCGACGGCGCGCGGCGTCGCCCGGGCCCCCGCTCGGGGCCCGGGCCGTGTCAGGCCGCGCCTCGCCGTAGCGGCCCTGTCGGGCCCCGCCCGCGCCGGTGTTCACCCGGCGCGGGCCGTACGGGCCCGCGCCGGGTGCTCAGGCCTCGCTGTGCGGCAGGCTGGTGGCGGTCACCAGCGTGCGGATCGCGCGCAGCGCCACCGACAGCGTGGCGAGATCGAAGTTGTCGCTCTCCCAGATCTCCGACAGGGTCTGCCGGGCCCGGGCCATCGCCGCCGAGTTGACCTCGATCCAGCTCGCCAGGCGCTCTTCCGGCGACAGGCCGGGCGCGCTGTGCGCCAGGACGTCGCGGGTGAGCGTGGCGTGCGCGGCGTAGAGGTCGTCGCGGAGCGCGGCCCGCGCCATCGAGTTCCACCGGCTGTCCCTGGGCAGCGCGATGATGCGCTCGCGCAGCCCGGCGAGCTGGAGCCGGTCGGCCAGGTCGAAGTAGACCTCGGCCACCTCGTTGACCGGCCGGCCGAGGTGCGCGGCCGCCTCCACCAGGTCGAAGGTGGAGTAGGCCGGGACCATCGCGGCGACCCGCTCGGCGAGCTCGGCCGGCACGCCCCGGGCGACGAAGCTGTCGCGCCGCTCCTCGAACGCCGTCAGGTCGGAGCCGGTCAGCAGCTTGGGCAGGTGGGCCAGCAGCCCGTTCATGCCCTTGGCGAAGAAGCTCACCGTGGAGGCCAGGTCCAGCGGCGCGCGGCGGTTGCCGAGCAGCCAGCGGGTGCCGCGCTCGGCCAGCTTGCGGGCCTCCAGCTCCATGGCGATCTGGGTTGAGGTGTCCACCTTGTTGTCCAGCTCCTCGATCTGCCGCCAGAAGCTGGGCAGGTCGAAGACCTCGCGGGTGACGAGGTAGGCGCGGGCGATGTCCGACGTGGACGCGCCGCTCTCCTCGCCGAGGCGGAACATGAAGGTGGTCCCGCTGGAGTTGACCAGGTCGTTCACCACGCCGGTGGTGATGATCTCGCGGCGGAGCGGGTGGGCGTCCATGTAGTCGCGGAAGCGCTCGCGCAGCGCCGTCGGGAAGTAGGACACCAGCCAGGACGCCAGGTAGGGGTCGTCGGGCAGGTCGGAGCCGAGGATCTCGGCGTCGACCACCAGCTTGGTGTAGGCCAGCAGCACCGAGAACTCCGGCGCGGTCAGCCCGAGCCCTGCCTGGCGCCGCTCGGCGAGCGTCTTGTCCGACGGCAGGAACTCCAGCTCCCGGTTGACCAGGCCGGCCCGCTCCAGCTTGCGGAGCTGGCGCGAGTGGATGTGCAGCATCTCGGTCGCCTGCGCGCGGGCGGCGGCCAGCACCACGTTCTGGTCGTAGTTGTCCCGCAGGACCAGGTCGGCGACCTCGTCGGTCATGTCGAGGAAGAGCTGGTTGCGCTGCTTGTCGGTGAGCTCGCCGTCGCGGACCGCCCGGTCCAGCAGGACCTTGATGTTCACCTCGTGGTCGGAGGTGTCCACGCCCGCCGAGTTGTCGATGAAGTCGGTGTTGACGAGCCCGCCGTTGAGGGCGAACTCGATCCGGGCGAGCTGGGTGAAGCCCAGGTTGCCGCCCTCGCCGATCACCTTGCAGCGCAGCTCGGAGGCGTCGACCCGCAGGCCGTCGTTGGCCTTGTCGCCGACGTCGGCGTTCGACTCGCTCGACGCCTTGGCGTAGGTGCCGATGCCGCCGTTCCACAGCAGGTCCACCGGGGCCCGCAGGATGGCGCTGATCAGGTCGTTGGGGGCCAGCGAGGTCACCTCGTCGGCGATGCCGAGCGCGGCGCGCATCTGCGGGGAGAGCGGGATCGACTTGGCCGTGCGCGGCCAGACGCCACCGCCCTGCGCGATGAGCGAGGTGTCGTAGTCGGCCCACGAGCTGCGCGGCAGCGCGAACAGCCGGGCCCGCTCGGCGTAGCTGCGTGCGGCGTCCGGGTCGGGGTCGACGAAGACGTGCCGGTGGTCGAAGGCCGCGATCAGCCGGATGTGCTGGGAGAGCAGCATGCCGTTGCCGAACACGTCGCCGGACATGTCGCCGACGCCGACCACGGTGAAGTCGGTGGTCTGGATGTCCACCCCGGTCGTGCGGAAGTGATACTTCACCGACTCCCAGGCGCCGCGGGCGGTGATGCCCATGGCCTTGTGGTCGTAGCCGATCGAGCCGCCGGAGGCGAAGGCGTCCCCCAGCCAGAAGCCGTACTCCTTGGCCACCGCGTTGGCGATGTCGGAGAACGTCGCGGTCCCCTTGTCGGCGGCGACCACCAGGTAGGTGTCGTCCTCGTCGTGCCGGACCACGTCGGCGGGCGGGACCACCTGGCCGTCGACGAGGTTGTCGGTGATGTCCAGCAGGCCGGAGATGAACATCCGGTAGCAGGCGACGCCCTCGGCCAGCACGTCCTCCCGCGCACCCGACTTCGGCGGGTTCTTCACGACGAAGCCGCCCTTGGAGCCGGTGGGGACGATGACGGTGTTCTTCACCATCTGCGCCTTCACCAGGCCGAGGACCTCGGTGCGGAAGTCCTCCATCCGGTCCGACCAGCGCAGGCCGCCGCGCGCGACCTTGCCGAAGCGCAGGTGCACGCCCTCGACCCGGGGCGAGTAGACGAAGACCTCGAACTTCGGCCGGGGCAGCGGCAGCACGCTGATCGACGGCGAGTCGAGCTTCAGGCTGATGTACGGCTTGCGCTCGCCGTCCACCGTCTGGAAGGCGTTCGTCCGCAGCGTGGCATTGATCATCTCCAGGTAGGCCCGCAGGATGCGGTCCTCGTCCAGGGAGGCCACGTCGTCCAGGGCCCCGAGGATCTCCTCGTTCAGCGCCTCGCTCAGGTCCGAGCGGACCTCCTCCGAGCGGCGGGGGTCGAGCCTGGCCTCGAACAGCCGCACCAGCAGCCGGGCGAGCCGTACGTTGCCCAGCAGCACCCGCTCGATGTAGTCCTGGCTGAACGTGGTGCCGGCCTGGCGCAGATACTTGGCGTAGATGCGCAGGATCTCGGCCTGCTCCCAGGTCAGGCCGGCGGCCAGGACGAGCCCGTTGAAGCCGTCGCTCTCCACCCGGCCCCGCCACAGCGCGCCGAAGGCGTCCTGGAACAGCCGCTTGAACTCGTCCCTGTCCACCTCCGAGGAGGGGGTGTAGCGCAGGCCGAAGTCGTAGATCCAGGCGTCGTTGGTCGCCGGGTCGTTGTCGCGGTCGATCTCGTAGGGCCGCTCGTCGACCACCTCGACGCCCATCCGCTGGAGCAGCGGCAGCACATGCGACAGGGAGATGGGCGCGCCGATCCGGTAGAGCTTGAACCGGCGCTCGCCCTCGGCGGCGTCGT